>CBFHBI010000068.1:0-8581 GCA_965653755.1 uncultured Blastocatellia bacterium | reverse complement strand
TCTACAACCTGCCCATCTTCCTGGGCCAACCGCGCCAGCTCGCCGTCGTCTATGGTTGGTCCCCAGAAAGGATGATCCGGGATGTCACGGTGCGGATTCCCGAAGTAGATTCGATCGGCATAAAGAGCCGCACCCAGCGCGCAGCCTGCATCGCCGGGCGCTGGCGGCACAAATAACCGTTCGAAACCAGACTCCGCAAGGATGCGTGCATTTGCGACGCCGTTCAGCGCGACGCCGCCGCCTAAACATAGATCGGGTAGCTCAGTTTCCTGATAAAGTGCCTGGGCGATCTCGACGAGTGTGTCTCCCAACACTTGCTGGACGCTGGCAGCGCAATCGGCAAAGCGCTGACCGTCCGCAGAATTGAAATCGATCGGCGTATACGGATCGCGCGGTGGGCCGAAGAGATCGATGAATCGATTCGAGTACGAACGCCTGGTCGTCGTGTGGTATTCGAAGTAATCAAGATCAAGCGTGAACGCGCCGTCTGAAGTACGGCGAATCAGCTTGCGCACTTGGTCAACCATCGTGGGACGGCCATAGCTGGCGAGTCCCATAACCTTGTACTCACCTTCATTCACCTTAAAACCGAGATACGCAGTGAAGGTCGAGTAAAGCATTCCCAACGAATGCGGAAATCTGATTTCGCGCAGCAGGTTGATTTCGGTGCGCCCATTTGCATGTTCACCACGTCCGACCGAAAGCGTCGCCCATTCACCCACGCCATCTGTTGTCAGGATGGCCGCGCGATCAGTCGGCGCGGTCAGGAAAGTTGCCGCCGCGTGCGATTGGTGATGCTCGGTGAATAGAACCTTGCGCCCCGCGACCCCCAGACGTGACGAGATAATGCCGCGCATCCAAACTTTCTCGCCGAGCATGTTCTTCATGGCTTTCGGAAAGGTCCGCCACGAGTGAGGGAAAGCTCGCAAGGAACAGGTAAGAATCCGATCGAACTTCAACATCGGTCGTTCATAGAAGACGACCGCGTCGAGCTCATCGGGCTCAAGTCCGGCGTGTTCGAGGCACCACTCGATCGCCGACAGTGGAAAAGTCGCATCGCCCTTGTGCCGCGATAGACGCTCTTCCTGGACGGCGCAGACAGGTAGACCATCGACAACCAGCGCGGCCGCACTATCGTGATAGTGCGCCGAAATACCGAGTATGTTCAATTTTCAGTACTGCCTTCTCAGGGAACCGTTGCGTTCGGAGGCGATAGGGGACCAGCCGGGGGATTCTTTTCGCGCAGTTCGTTTTGCGAGCCACGCGAACGGGGGTAACACGATGAAGTATTGAATGGTGAGAATGAGCGCACCAATCGCGCCGGCGAGCGCGGTCGCCAGACGCAGATAACCTTTCCACAGCCGACTGAGACGCGCGCTCCACAAATGACGGCGGTGACGTTCGGGCGCGACGCGCACCAGATGCGTTAGCGTATAGCTCATGTGAAACCTTTCGTCATTCAGAATCTCTGCGAAGATTGCCTGCGTCGCAATGTCGTGCCGCATGACGTCACGATAGATCATAAAGCGACTGGCAGCCGCCTTCTCCGACAAATGAAGGAAGGCGAGCAAAGATCCATCGGACTCCTCATTAATCTGCAAATCATCGAGACCGTGCCCGCCTGGAGCGGCCCAGTCAAACTGTAACGCTGGTTTCGATCTCGATGGGAGTTCGCTTAGCACTGACCCTGCGCGCCGGCGAAACATCAAGCCATGTCGGAATTCATCTTTAGCATGTTCCAGATAAAGCCGGCGCAATTGCGGATCGGAAGTCAGTTCCGCCGCACGCAAGATGTCGCGCCCACCATCGATTTCGGTTTCGCTGAAGCGCAGCAGCTTCTGCACGCGGCGCTCAACATCTCCCCAAATCCAGCGGTGGACGGGCTTCAACAGGCGATCGGTTATTGTAGGGGGCGCTTGGAATCGTCCCGAGCGCATGATGCAATTCTAACAGCGTAATGGGGGAGTGTTAAGCTGGGTTCAATGCGATCTTCTAGTCGTCTCAACGCCGGCGCAATTGTCGAAATCGGAATCGCTTCAGTCGGTGTTGTGCTTGTCGTCTCTACGCTCCTTGCTAATCAGCGTTGGCTGGATCATCACTTCTTGCCGTCATTCTATACGCCGCGTTCCGCTTACGTGGCAACAGAATCGATAGTCCGTGTCGTTGTTGCCGTGCTCGGATTAGTGCTGGCCTCAGTAGTGCGTAGACCCCTCGCTAACTTCATTCTTCATCATCCAGCGCGCTCTCTTCAGATTTCTCTGGCGATACTGCTGGCGTTTCCGGCAACTGAGTTCGTGCTGCGGCTGCGACGTCAACATGTTTTGATGACTGAGGAATATCCCGCCGAGATTGAACCGAGCCGTCGACGCGAACCACGACTCGGCTGGGTATTCGCACCATCTCGCACTGGCTACCAATGGGTTGGTGATCGGAAGGTCGAGTACGCAATTGACTCAATGGGTTATCGCGTGCGCAGCCTGGATGAACCAGTCGATCCCGACCGCCCTACAATCATTTTCACCGGCGAGTCGATAATGGTTGGCGAAAGACTGACGTGGGAGGAGAGCATTCCGGCACAAACCGGAGCAATCCTAGGACTGCAGAGTGCGAACATTGCCGTCTCAGGATTCGCAAATGATCAGGCATATCTCAGGTTGCAAGATCAGCTGCCACATTTCCGAAAGCCGGTTGCAGTGGTCATGCTCTTTTCGCCTTTTCTCTTTGATCGCAATCTGAATGATGATCGGCCGCATGTCGGTCCTGGTCTTGTCTGGCTGCCGTCAGTCCAGCGTTGGCGTCTGATGACGATCTTCAAGTTCTTGGTGCCGTATCGCAGTGACGAAACAATCGAACGCGGGGTGATGGTCACGCGTGAAGTGCTGCGCTCTACCGTCGAGTTAGCGCGATCACGCGGCGCGCTTTCGATAATTTTAGTGCCGCAGTTCATTCCCGAAAACCCCGAAGAGCGCGAGATAAGAAATCAAGTGCTTGACGAAGCGGGCTTGCCATACGTGTGGGTTCAGTTGGACGCAAGCTGGCGTGTCCCTGGCGATCCCCACCCGGACGCTCGCGCCGCTCATGCGATCGCCGTTGCGATTTCGAACAAGCTGGCCACGTCCGGCCTTACGTCCGGCAATTAACTAAAGAGGTGATAGAATTACCGCCGGCGGTTTTTGGTCTCTGTTTTGTTCTCTATTAGCTCTTGAATTTGCACTCATTTTGCGCAGGTGCCGAACTAGGAACGCGAACCCGTCACCAATTTATAGACACCTAGCGGCGACGAAAATGTTCTCAAATTCAAACCGAAAACCAATTCGTCAAGGGTGGGAGTACGGTCCGACCTCAAGCAAGCGCCGCGCACCTCCACACAAGTGCTTTACGATTTCTTAACATTAATCTTGTCCAAAGCTGCCCTTAGACCCTTCGCTAATTTCTGCTCATCGTCATTCGCCCAAAAATGCATGAAGAACAGATGCGGCGAATCTGTCAGCATGTGACTGTGCAGCGCAGTGACTTCGATCCCGTTGTCGCGCAGAGCCTTGATTACCGGATTCACTTCGCTGGCTAGCAGTACGAAGTCGCCGGTGATTGCTGTTTTGCCGCCGCCTGTTGACTGGAAATTGATCGCTTGTGCTACTCCCATCGCTGGCGGGTTAACGGTTCCTTGCGCATTCATGCCTGTGTCTGACACATCATCTGCCCGTGCAATGCTATATTGAAAGACAACGCCGTTCGCTTTTCCGGTCTGACCCATAATCTGATCGATCTGTTTGGTGTCGATCCCAATATCCTGAGTCGGCGACGGCGCAGGCGCAGTGGCAAACGGTGTCTTACTCAACGCTAGCGCATCATGGATTGATTTGGCGATCTTTGCGGCCTCACCCATGGCGTGAATGTGCATATACATGACGCGGGGAGTTTCGCGCAGCACGTGGTTGTGAAGCGCGCTGACCTCGACTCCACCATCTTGAAGCTTGGTGAGTACTGGCGTGACTTCATCTTCAGTTAACACCAGATCGCCCATAACCATCGTCATGTCGCCCGTCTTCTTGAAGGCGACCCACGAGCCGAGGGCCAGCGCGGGTTTGAGTTCGACGCCACCAGCCGTCACGTTCAGATCGCGACGCGGGAGACGGACTTTGGACACATCGCCCGGCTGCATCGTGCCGGCTTTCCCGATCGCTTGCTCAACATCCTTCCAGTCTGTCGCACCCTGCTGCCCAGCGTTCGACGCAGTGTTATTAGGTTGCGGCGCTGAACATGCCGCCAAAACGAACATCGTCACAAACAGAGCCACAATTGTGACGATGACGAGTCGTTTGATTGCGCGCGAAGAAATGGTTCGCGTTATTACGGTCTTTGATGAATTCCTCATTTCAATTGCCTTTCGTTTGCTACGTGAACTAGTAGGGGCCTTAAGCGTGTATGGAACAAAGAGCACTCTTTCTTTTCACCAAAGAGTCACGGATCTCTGACTCCGCATGATCGAGATAGCTGCTACCTTAAAGAGCCGAGTTGCTGATTAACAGAGGACGCTTCATTAAGTCACTCATTTCAATCCGCTAAAAGTAGGCTCGTCCAAACCCGTACAGTATTCCGCCACCGATAGCGCAGATCGCGACCAAGGCGACATCGCGCTTCAGAAAAACAATCGCGACAAAAGCGACGACGAATATTCTGACGAATTATCACGTCCATTGCACGACTGGTATGATCGGGTCTGTCTTGGTGTATTTTTCTGCGGAAGGCTCAATGTCCTAGCTGTTCATTGCGTTCGTTCTCGGTTAAAATGCAGTCGATGATTCAGAACTATTCACTCGAAGTACTTCTCAAACATCGGATTGACGATCGTCGTCGAGTGCTAGGTTTTCTTCAGGCTAGCATCAGCGGCGACGATGAAGTTTCGCCAAACGGAGACCAAGTTTCACCTGCTGCGAAATGGCTTCTTTCACTAGCGGGGCGCTATTCAGGTGGTTCAGGAAGGACCGCCAATCGCGCTGATGAGATTCTCAGAGCCGAACTCGGCAAACGTCCGCAGCAAACAAATTGATCGATGGCGGTTCTCCTCGATTCTGGTTTTCTGTTTGCCGCACTCAATTCCTCTGAAAATGAACATGCGAGAGTTGTCGAAGTCCTCAAAGGCATTCGTGAACCAATCGTCTTTCCGATACCTGCTGTTACCGAAGTCGCTTACCTAATTGCGCGCGACATCGGGAACGAGGCCGCCGCTGATTTCATTTCAAGTCTCTCAACAACTGAATTGATCCTCGAAACGCCTATGAGTGAAGACTATAGAAGAGCGGCCGAATTACTTCGCCAATATGCTGACGCTAATCTTGATTTCGTCGACGCATTAATCGCAGCGATTGCAGAACGCCTGAACATAGAGACACTTCTAACGCTGGACCGACGCGATTTCCAACTGATACGACCCAAGCACTGCGATGCGTTCCAATTGCTGCCATAGTATCTATGCGGAAACCAGATGCGTTTTGGTCTCTGTTTGGTCTCTATTACGAGAGAGCACCAGGGAGACTAAAGAGAAAATAGGGAACTAAAGAGAATGATCGTAACTTTTGGCAAATCAACGGTTGGCCGGTAATTCATTGAAAGAGAAAGAGTTAGAAAAGACGTTCCTAACGAGTCCCCCCTTCGGCAAATCAACTTCAACCAATTCAATTACTACGGGCGTGTGCCGAACCTGAGACGCGAACATCTCGCTTGCATCATCTAAAATCTTTGATCAGCACTACATCTTTGCTCACTGTGCCGCGCACGAACGCGAGACGCTTGCCATCGCGTGACCAGGCGCGCTGCCACACGCCTGGATCTTTAAAATCCGTTAACTGTTTCGGTGAGCCCCCATCGTAGGGTTGGCTCCAGAGGTTAGCCGTGCCTTGCGTGTCGATGTAAGTGAGCGCGCGGCCATCGGGCGTCCAGCGCACGCCACCTCGAACGTCAACCGTTGGCGGCAAATCGAAGGTCTTGATGACTGGGCCACCTTCAAATGGAATGACCATCAGTCTCCAGGGCGAGCGCGGCTGCTGGTCCAGATAGAAAGCAGCGACCAACTGTCCATCGGGAGAAACGTCTGGCCCATCTGCAAACTTATCTGACAGTTGGACCGGCGTGCCGCCATCAATTGGCATCTTCCAGATCGCCAGCTTGCCAGAGCGGAAGGACGCAAAAACAATCCAGCGGGCGTCAGGAGAAACCACAGGGGCTCTGTCTTGCTTGTCGCTTAATTGTTTGAGATTGCCACCATCGACGTCCATTCGCCAGAGACTCGGCAGCCCACCGCGATAAGAAACAAAAACAATATATCGGCCATCGGGTGAGACCGTCGGCATCCAATCAATACTCGGATCCATCGTCAACTGTTTTGGCTCTGTGCCATCCTGATTCATGATCCAAACATTGAGATTGCCACTCACCATCGAGGTGTAAACGATTCTACCGTCACGCGTCCAGGACAGGTTAGTGGTGCCGGCCGGGGGTAGATTATTGGCGCCTCCTTCGAGCTTGCCGGAAGTGATCTGAAGCGCCCGGTTCACATCTCCACTGGGCGCGGTCCAGATATTTGAAGTCCAGTCTGCTTGCACTGTGACAAAGGCCTTTGAGTCAGAGGTCAAACTGATTCCGCCGTAGTCATTCAAATCATTGACGACTTTGCGCACGTCACCGCGTGGATAGGTAAGCTCCCAGACCCGGGAGAAGGGGGATCCCAGATTCTTAGCGTTGACCACTAAGCCGCTGCCATCTGCCAACCATGCGACGCGTCCGACCTGAAACCATCTTTGGCCCGTGAATGCTATTTGTTTTCCGGTTTCAACTTCGACGGCGATGACCGACTCATGATAGCCGCCACTATAACTTCCGGCGGCGCAAGCGATGACTTTTTCGTTGGGCGACCATGCCGGCCCGGCGTCAAAGGCGGGGAACCAGTCATCGCCCTTGCGCGCGGCGAGTTTGTGCTCATTCGTTCCATCCGCATTCACGACTATCAATTGGTTTTCGCCGGAAGACGGTTCGTCGTTGCGGAGAAATGCGAAGCGATTGCCATCGGGCGAGAACGTGATCGAGCTTGCGATATTGGTTAGAATTTTTCGCGATGCTCCGCCCAATACCGGCTCCTGGTAAAGTGCACCATGGAGCTCGTTCTTGCTATCAGTGGTGACGTAGTAGAGAGAGGTGCCATCGGGAGCGAAAGTTTGGCCGCCATAATTGACCTTAGCAGGCGGGAGAATTTGAAGAGGCGCGCTGTTAGCGGAGACCAGCCTCATCCAGAGACTCTGGCGTTCGCCGTCTTTCACCACGTAAGCCACGTATTTGCCATCCGGCGAAATAGCGGCGCCTTCAATCTTTCCGTTGGCCGTCAATCTCTGAATCCTCATGTTCTGCCCCGGCACCGTCGTTACCGGGGAGTCGGTCTGGCCAGAGGACCGGCGAATGGCCAATTTATAAAAGCCAAGTGCAGCCGCAAAAAGAAGAACGCCCAAAGCCGCCAACGTAACGATGACGCCCGTCCTGTGCCGCTTGATTTCACTGACGAGATACTCCGCACTCGAAACGTTTCGCACACTCGCATTCTTTGGTGCGGTATCTTTACCCGCTGTCGTTTTTGTTGCCGCGGTAGCGCGTTCCAGTTTGGCAGCCCCCAACTCTTGCTTGACGTTCTCCAAGTCAGTCAGCAAGTCCTTTATCTGCTGATACCGTTCGTCAGGATTCTTCCGGAGGGCTCGCCCGACGACTCGCTCAAACTCGCTGGGGAGATCAGAAACAAATTCTGAGAGCGGTGTGGGTTCGTTCTTCAAGATCGCCGCAATCGTATCGCTCATCGTTTCGCCTGCGAACGGCTGTTGCCCAGTGAGCATTTCATAGAGGACCACACCAAAACTGAAGATATCAGTCCGCGCGTCTGTCGCTTTGCCACGGGCCTGTTCCGGTGACATGTAACCAGCGGTGCCCATGATCATTCCCGGTGTAGTTCTGACTTGCGCAGGTATTTCCGCTTCGGATTCAACAGTTTCTTTTCTCTTTTCAGTCAGTTTCGCCAAACCGAAATCGAGCACCTTCACCAGCCCGTCATCGCGCACCATGACGTTGTCCGGTTTAATGTCGCGGTGGACTATTCCGGCTTCGTGCGCTGCGTTCAACGCCGCGGCGACCTGCAAGCCGACTTCGAGAACCTTGCGCAAATTCAGTCGTTCACCGTTGAGCTGCTCACGCAGGGTTTGGCCTTTGACATATTCAGTAACGATGTAGCGTGAACTGTCGAAACTGCCAACTTCGTGGACGGTTATAATATTCGGATGATTCAGAGCGGACGCCGCTTTCGCTTCCTGAACAAAACGGCGAATGCGGTCTTGATCGTTCGTGATTTCGCCAAGCAGGATTTTGATCGCGACCGGGCGTTCGAGGGTCGTGTCTTCGGCCAGGTAGACTTCTCCCATTCCACCCGCGCCCAGTCGCCGCAGAATCTTGTAACGGCCGACAACCGCGCCCGTCATCGCCCCCTCTTCAACCAGTAACGGCGCAGCGCGTTCGACCGCAGGTGAGTTAAGAAAATTGGTAACGCTCT
>CBFHBI010000067.1:0-8587 GCA_965653755.1 uncultured Blastocatellia bacterium | reverse complement strand
TCTTCCAATCTTCGCACTCGCAATTTCAAGGCTGAAATTAGACCGCGCCACTCCCCGTCCTAAGCAAACTTTGGGGCATCTCAAGGAATTTGTACCTCAGTTGTTCCTCGCATTGAACAACCTAGATTTAACCTTCGCTATTTCAATACGTTGACTTTCAGAGTTGGTGCCGAAGGGGGGACTCGAACCCCCACGAGTTACCTCACACGCCCCTCAAACGTGCGCGTCTACCAGTTCCGCCACTTCGGCTCGGTTGGAAGGATTTCAAAAATCTGCCCTGGCGGTTCTGTTCGAGCATTCGCTCCACGTTGCAACCGCCGTTGTCGTTGCGAACGCTACTTCGAAGCTTCAGGCGACGCTGTTGACCCGCTGGAAGTTGGCGCGGCAACTGGCGCGGCCGCAGTCGGAGTCGCCGTAGCTGCTGGCGCCTGCTCCGGCAGGGATTGCAACACCGAAGTCGTCCCGTTTATGAACGGCAAGGACAGGCACAACGCAAACAGCATGAATGCGGCCGCTGCGCCGATGGTAATCTTGGCCAATAATGTTTGAGTTCCGCGTGGTCCGAAGGCAGTGCTGGAAACCGAACTCGAAAACAGCGCACCCGCATCAGCCTTACCGGGTTGCAGCAGTACCGCCACCACCAGGACGATGCACGACAAAATAAACAGTCCGTAAAAAAGATAGCTCAGCATATCGGCGTAAATCGTGAATCGTAAATCGCGAATAGAAATAATCGACTTCAGTTCTATTTACAATTTACGATTCACTGTTTCCTACTCTGTGTAATTAACAATCTGCGCAAAACCGCTCGCTTGCAAACTCGCCCCACCCACCAGCACGCCATCAATATCGGGCTGGCTCATTAAGCCCTTGATGTTGTCTGATTTTACCGAGCCACCGTACAGAATCCGAAGTTTCTCGGCGCCCACCTCTGAAATCTTTTCGCTGAAAGCACGCCGGATTAATCCGTGCATCTCCTGCGCTATTTCCGGGGTTGCGGGCCTGCCGGTGCCGATGGCCCAAATAGGCTCGTAGGCAACGATGATACGGTCGAGATCTGAAGCTGTCAAACCTTCGAGACAACCGCGCAACTGGCCCGCCACCACCTGAACTTCGATGCCGCGTTCTCTCTGCTCCAGGGTTTCGCCGACGCACAGAATCACTTGGAGACCTGCAGTCAGAGCCGCCTGCTCCTTCTGGCGAACGATTGGATCGGTCTCACCATAAAACTGCCGCCTTTCGGAATGACCCAGAATGACGTGGCTGCAGCCAACGTCACGCAGCATAAAGGCCGCGACCTCTCCAGTCTGCGCGCCCTCTTCAGCAACCGGCGCGCAATCCTGACCAGCAAGGTGAATGTTGGAGCCCTCCAATCGATCGCCAACCGTTTTCAAGGCGGTGAAAACCGGTGCGATGATCACGTCGCAATGGTTGGCGTTGGCCACCAGTGGCTTCAACGCCACCGCCGTGGCGACTGAATCGCCGACGGTCTAGTACATTTTCCAATTACCCGCGATGACAGGTTTACGCATAAGATTTGGAGTACCGCCTTCAGGCGACTGCTTTCGGATTCCGCCAGCAGGCGGTACTCCGAACATTCATTTCTTTTCAGTAAGAGCAGCGACGCCCGGCACTTCATCTCCCGCGAGAAATTCCAGCGTCGCGCCACCACCAGTCGAGATGTGTGTAATGCGATCGGCGACGCCGGCTCGAGTGACCGCGGCAACTGAATCGCCGCCGCCGACGATTACTGTCGCCCCGCGATCGGTTGCGTCGGCGACTGCTTTCGCGATGCCGACAGTTCCTTGATCGAAGGGCGGCTCTTCGAAAACTCCCATTGGACCATTCCAGATGATCGTCTTCGCGTCTTGCAGGGCATTCGCAAAGTGACTCACGGTTTCGACCCCGATATCCAGTCCCGCGTGTCCGGCATTAGTGAATTCGATTGGAATTGTCTTGGCAGCGACACTGCCGGCCTTGATTGGTTCATAACTATCGACGACCTGATGGTCCGTCGGCAGCAGCAACTGCACACTTGATTGTTCGCAACGTTGTTGAGTTTGTCGGGCGGTCTCGAGCATGTCGTTCTCGACCAGCGACTTCCCTACCGTGAAGCCTTCGGCTTTCAAAAACGTGTAAGCCATCGCGCCGCCGATCAAAAGCTTGTCCACTTTTCGATCGATGAGTGCGTTGATGACGGGAATCTTGTCCGAGACCTTTGCGCCGCCGAGAATTGCTACGAAGGGATGCTCGGGATTGGTAATGACGCGCCCGAGATAATCGAGTTCGTTCTCCATCAATAACCCGGCCGCCGCCGGCTGCACAAACTTGGTTATGCCGGCAGTCGAAGCGTGCGCGCGATGCGCCGCGCCAAATGCATCGTTGACATAAACATCGCAAAGGGACGCCAGTTGCCGGGCGAATTTCTCATCGTTCTTCTCTTCTTCGGGATAAAAGCGGAGATTTTCGAGCAGTAATACATCTCCGTCTTTCAAGGCGGCCACCTTTTCTTCGGCCACTGGCCCAACGCAATCGTCCGCGAAGCCTACCGGCTTACCGAGCAACTTTGACAGATGCGACGCGACCGGTCGAAGGCTGTACTTCTCTACGCGCTGGCCTTTCGGCCGACCGAGGTGTGAAGCGAGAATTACGCGCGCCCCATGTTCAGTTGCGTAATTGATTGTCGGAATTGCGGCGCGAATGCGCGTATCGTCCTCGACCCGGCCATCTTTGACGGGAACATTAAAATCGACGCGAATAAAGCAGCGCTTGCCGCCGAGATCGAGATCGCGAATGGAAAGCTTTGACATTGCCGATTTTTGATTGCCGATTGCCGATTGTCGCTTTAAGTGTCTGCCTAGGCTCTTCATTTGCCGATCGAGCGTTTTTCAATCGGCAAACGCAAATCGGCAATTGACAATGCCTACAGTCCTTTGCCGGCGATGTACTTGATCAGATCGCGTACGCGGCAGGAGTACCCCCATTCGTTGTCGTACCAGGATAGAATCTTGACCATGTGGCCGCCGATTACCTTCGTGTACTCGGCATCGACGATCGACGAATTTGAGTTTTGTTTGAAATCGGAAGACACGAGCGGCGCTTCTTCAAAGCCTAGGATGCCCGACAATTCTTCGTTGGCGGCGTTCTTCAAGGCCTGGTTGACTTCTTCGCTCGAGGTTTCCTTCTCGACATCGATCACCACGTCAACCAACGAGACGTTCGGAGTCGGGACGCGCACGCTGATGCCGTCGAACTTGCCTTTCAGCTCGGGCAGCACCAGCGATACGGCTTTCGCCGCGCCGGTCGAAGTTGGAATCATATTCAGCGCCGCAGCGCGCGCACGTCGCAAATCCTTGTGCGGCAGATCAAGTAACTGCTGATCATTGGTGTAGGAATGAATCGTGGTCATCTGGGCATTCTTGATTCCGAAATTCTCGTGAATGACTTTGGCGACCGGAGCCAAACAATTCGTCGTACACGATGCATTCGAAATAATGTTATGCGCAGACGGGTCGTAACTGTTTTCATTCACGCCGAGGACGATCGTGATGTCTTCGTTCTTTGCCGGCGCCGAGATGATCACCTTCTTGACGCTGCCGTGCAGGTGCTTGCGCGCATCTTCCGCTTTGGTGAAGCGGCCCGTGGACTCGACTACGATCTCCGCGCCCACTGAGTCCCAGGGAATGGCCGCCGGATCGCGCTCGGAAAACACTCGCAGCTGGTCATTTTCGACGTTGATGGCGCCATCTGAAGCTGAAATCTGATGATGCAGGTTCCCCAAAACCGAATCGTATTTCAATAAATGCGCCAGCGTTTTTGTATCAGTAATATCGTTAACCGCGACGAACTGAATGTCTTTGTCGCCGAGCGCGGTGCGAAAAATATTTCGACCGATGCGACCGAATCCATTAATCCCAACCTTGACCGCCATGCTGCGTCCCTCCGTTCACTGTTTGCACACTTCTACCGCGGCTGTCGAGCAAATCAAACTTGACCGGGTGAGCGTGGAAAGAAATTGCAAGATAATGCGCGCTAGACGCGGTGTCAAGCAGCGGTTTGTTAAGCTTTTTGAAACCAGCTAAAGTTAATCGACGTAGTACGGTATGACCTGGCGCTATCTGTCTGCTCGCAGCCTGCGTGCCGGTTCGTAAATTTCCCGAAGACATTTTGTGAGGAGTGTTTAGATGCTGAATCATATGACTCGTACGCTTACCGGATTATTCGTCGCGCTGGTTTTTGCCGCCGCGATGGCGGTTGCCGCTTTGGCCCAGACGCCGAGTCCAACCCCCCTGAATCCCGCAACGATGCCGTCGCCAACACCGATTCAGGAGCCGAATTTTCCTAACACCCCGCCGCAGCCGTTGCCGGCAATGCCGGATCTCCGCCGCGTGGGCATTGACAGTTCTAACGTGCTCTCACTCTCGTTGAACGATGCAATTCGTCGGGCGCTGCAGAACAACAATGATATCGAGGTCGCTCGAGACGACGTGCGGGTCGCGGAGCAGAGATTGAGAGCGTTGTACGGATTATACGATCCGATCTTTAGCATGACGCCAGCGATCGATCAGCGTATTACTCCAGTGACCAGCATCTTTGCCGGTGGCGGCACAACCGGATCAGTCAAGAACACGACCCTGACCGTGAGCCCATCGCTCAGCAAGGTCTTTGAACAAACCGGCGGCACTTATACCGTACAGTTTAATAATTCAAGGACTGCGACTAATGCCACCAACTCGACGCTTAACCCCTTTTACTCTTCAAACCTAACGCTCTTTTACACGCAGCCATTGCTGCGTAATCGTAAGATCGATGCGAACCGACATTCGATCCTCGTTCAAAAGAAGGTGCTCTCACAAAGCGATTCTGACTTTCGCCAGCGGACTATTGCGATCATTGCGCAGACGCAGGCTGCATATTGGAACCTGGTGTTCGCGCTGCGTAATCAACAGAACCAGACGGATAGCTTGAATCTGGCGCGGCAAAATCTGCAGAACATCGAAGCTGAGATCAGCGCCGGCGCCAAGGCCCCACTCGACCGCGCGCAGGTGCTGACTGACATCGCCACGCGCGAAGGCGCGCTGTATCAAGCGACGCAGGCTGTGACCGCCGCCGAAAACACCATCAAACAACTGATGCTGAAAGACCCGGCCACGCGTGATTGGTCTGCCCAGCTTATTCCCACCGATACGCCGGTGTTGGATTTCTCGCCGGTTGATCTAACTGGCGCCCTGCAGGAAGCGCATAAGAATCGCCCTGAGCTGGTTCGTCTCAATTTTCAAAAGGAGATCAATACGATCGATCTTCAGTACTATCATAATCAGGCCAAGCCCCAGGTCGATCTCACCGGCGCTTTAGTAACATCAGGACTGGCGGGAACACCGGCCGGCACATTGAGCCCTTGTCCGCCTCCTGCGGGAACCAACGCTTGCGTGAATTCGAAGTACGTCGGTGGTTATGGTCAGGACCTCGGCAACCTGTTCAAAGTCCAGAACCGCGAGATCAACGTTGGCGTGGCCATTTCATTTCCGAGTCATACTCACACCGCGAAAGCCAACATTGCGGCTGCAGAGATTCAGAAGCAACAACTCGAAGCATCTTACCGATCAGAGGACCAGGCCATCGAAATGGATGTGCGCAACGCGGCGCAGTCGGTTGATACGGCGCAGAAAAGAGTCGTCGCGGCGCGGTTGGCTCGCGAGAGCGCCGAACAGCAACTTGCCGGCGAGCAGAAGCTGTACGACGTAGGCCGTTCCACCACGTTTCTTTTGCTGCAAAGACAAACGGAGCTGACGAGTGCACGCACAAACGAAATTCAGGCTGAGACTGATTACAGCAAGGCGCTGGCCGATCTGCAGCGGGCTACGGCTTCAACCTTGCGCGTCAACAACGTTGTGGTTCAGAGTCCAGTGACGAATCCGTAGTTCAGGCTCAGTTCGCAGACCTGTCGGAAGCCCGGACGTCAGGGAGGGCTCTTGCCGGCAACGGCCCCTTCCTTACGGTCGGGCTTCTGACATTCTCTAAATGAAGATCACTGCTGCCATCATCACGCTCAACGAAGCGGAGAACATTCGCGCTGCCTGTGAATCAGTCAGCTTCGCCGATGAAATTGTCGTGGTCGATTCAGAATCCACAGACAACACCCGTGACATCGCCGTAGCATGCGGCGCGCGTGTCCTCGTCAACCCCTGGCCCGGCTTTGCCAAACAGAAACAATTCGCAGTTGATGCGGCGACGCATGATTGGATCTTCAGCCTCGACGCTGACGAGCGCGTCTCGGCGGAACTCCGTGCCTCGATCGATAAACTCCGCGCACAAAAAGAGCACGAACTCGCGGACGGTTATCGTGTCGCGCGGCGAGCTTTCTACCTGAACCGTTGGATTCGCGGCGGCGGCTGGTATCCCGATTATCAGATTCGTTTATTCAATCGCGCGCGCGGCCGCTGGGGCGATCGAGTGATTCATGAATCCGTGGCGATGACTGAGGGCGCACGCGTCGAAACGCTAACTGGCGATCTCTTGCATTACTCGATGCGCGATCCTGAACATCATCGCCAAATGATCGAAGAGCGTTATGCGCCGTTGGGAGCCGAGCAAATGTTTCGCGACGGCAAACGCACGTCGACGCTGCAAGCCACAGTCGCCGGCCCAGCCGCCTTCATTCGCAGTTTCATCTTGAAAGGCGGATTCCGTGACGGCGCGGCGGGATTTACGATTGCGCGGATGGCCGCGTATCACGCGTCGCTCAAACATTCAATCTTGTCCGAACTTCAACTTCGTAATCAGAAGCGCTAGACACACGAAGAGCCGCGATCATCAAGGTCAGTACCATCCGCGTAAGCGGATGGGTTCAAGGGTCTTGTAGCATGGATCGAAACTCCTTTAACCCACTTGCTAACGCAAGTGGTACTGACTCCTCTTCCGCTAAGAAACCAGTAGGCAGCGGATCACAGGCGCGATACAATGCGTGCAGATGAACGTGCCGGCGATAGATCGCGCCTTCGATATGCCACTTCCGATTATCTGCTCGTTCTTCGGCGTGGTGGGCGCCATCATCGGCAGCTTTCTGAACGTCGTCATCCATCGCATCCCACGCGAACAATCTATTGTCTTTCCGAACTCCGCTTGTCCAAAATGCCGCCAGCCGATCAAAGCCTACGACAATATTCCGATCGTCAGTTACTTGATACTCCGTGGACGTTGTCGCAATTGCGGCGTGCATATTTCCAGTCGCTATCCGGCCGTTGAAGCGCTGACCGCGATCCTCTTTGCCGCAGTGGCCTGGCACGATGGCCTGTCGTTTGCTCTCGCTTTCGATCTGGCTTTTGTGGCCGCGATGCTGGCGCTGATCTTTATCGATGCCGAACACATGATCCTGCCGAACGCGATCACCTATCCCGGAATTCTCTTCGCGCTGCTCACGCGCATCTTGGTTCCATATCTTGCCAGGCCCTCGCATTTTGACGATCTGCCGCAACTTTTGAATGTCTTCCCGACCCTGCCGTGGTGGCTGACTTCGCTGATTGGCGCTGCGATTGGCGCGCTAGCCGGTGGAGGTTCGCTTTGGCTGATGGGCTTCATGTGGGAGAAGTTACGCGGAGTTGAGGCGATGGGCTTCGGTGACGTGAAGATGATGTTGATGGTGGGCGCGTTCCTCGGCTGGCGTCTGACGATCCTGACAATTTTGCTGGGCGCCTTTACCGGGTCGCTCGCCGGCATCGTCGTGATGTATCGCCGCGGCAGTCGCAACATGCAGATGATGTTGCCGTTCGGAATCTTTCTCGGAATCGGAGCAATCCTGTCGCTCTTTTTCGGATCGCGCATCATCTTCTGGTACGCGTCGCAATTTCGTTAATCGATGTACGCCAGCCGTCTGCAAACCTTGTTGGCCGTTGTCGCCGGGCTGTTTTTATTGGGCACGGTAGCTATTTTCATCGTCTTTGCCATCGCGCCCGGCGCCGCCGTCGTCTATCGCCCGCTGTTGCTGACCGGCTTCGTCGTCATGCTTTTCATCAGCATGGTTTGCGTCGCCGCGCTGATGCGCGGATTGCTCCGGCCGTACAGCCAATTGATCGGCGAAGCGCAGCGTGCGCCCGTTGCACATTCAGGCAAACGGCAGAACGAAGCGGCATTCGTGCTCGAGACTTTTCAAACAGTCATTGCGCAGCTACAGGAGCAGCAGGAGGAATTGAGAAGATTGAGCGAGCAAGCCAGCCAACGCGCCGATTCCGCCGAGGCCTTTAGCGATCGCATAGTCGCCAGCATGCCCACGGGATTAATCGCGTTCGATTCAGCCGGGCGCGTGACGGTGATGAATGCGCCGGCGCGCGATCTATTTGCCGCGCAGATGAACGCGAGCGGCCAGCATTTTACGGAGGTGTTGGCGGACGCCCCAGCGCTGGTTGACTTGATTCAGACGTGCTTATCGAGCGGCCGTATTTATCGTCGCGAAGAGATCGAGACGACGAACGGACTCGAACCTCTAAAACGGCTCGGCGCCACGATCGCGCCAATCGATCCAGCGTCGGACTTGGATGCACGCGGGGCGCTCTGCCTGGTGACCGACATTACCGAAGTGACTCGCCTACGC
>CBFHBI010000066.1:0-8686 GCA_965653755.1 uncultured Blastocatellia bacterium | reverse complement strand
AAGCACAAACTACAAAGCACAAAGTACTTTTCTAAATGAAATACATTCGCGAGATCATCTTTCCCATAATCGCCGTGCTGGTTGCGTTTGCGATCGGCGGAATTGTGGTTTGGATTATCGGCGACAGTCCCTGGCAGACGTACAAGCTGCTGATTGGCAGTGCGTTCTCGTGGCCGGACGGCATCGGCTACACGCTTTTCAATGCCACGCCTTTGATCTTCACGGGTCTTGCCGTGGCCGTCGCGTTTCGTTGTGGTCTATTGAACATCGGCGCCGAGGGACAACTTTACGTGGCGGCGTTCGCGGCCGCGTGGGTTGGATTCAAATTCGGCGCTCAAGATCCAGGCAACACGGCGATAACGCCATTCATGCATCTGCCGATGTTTGTGTTGTTGCCGCTATGCTGCATCGCAGCGGTCGCCGCAGGCGCGATCTGGGGCGGCATTCCCGGCGTGCTCAAAGCAAAATTCGGATCGCATGAAGTCATCAACACGATTATGTTGAACTTCATTGCAGTCGCCTTGCTCAGTTACTTCACGCAGTACCGCTACAAAATTCCCGGCGACGCGATTCTGCAAAGCGCGCCCATCAGTCCGCAGGCGCATCTGCCGACGCTGGGCCGTTTCATTCCTGGTTTTCCTGAACGCATACCGCTGAACTTTGCATTTATTCTGGCGGTGCTCGCCTGCATTCTCGTGTATGTGTTTCTTTGGAAAACAAAATGGGGATACGAACTGCGCGCGACCGGCGCCAATCCGTCCGCGGCGGAGTACGGCGGCGTTTCAATTCGCAAACAGATTATCCTGGCGATGGCTATCTCCGGCGGCCTGGCCGGCATGGTAGGCATCAACGAGGTGCTCGGATATCGGCATCGTTACTACGACGGGTTCTCAGCGAACTATGGTTTCGTCGGCATCGCAGTAGCCTTGCTCGGTCGCAACCATCCCGTCGGAGTTTTTCTGGCGGCGATTTTGTTCGCGATTCTTTTGCGCGGCGGAATCTTTGTTGATGCGTTCACGCTGCACGTCTCAAAAGACATCGTGGACATGCTGCAGGGAATTGTGATCATCCTGGTGGCCTTGCGGCCGGAAGCGATTTTCGGCGCTGGCAAAAAATTCGGCTTAATGAAGAAAGCAAAAGTTTAGTGCGACAGATCTTCACCTGGTCACTGCTGTTCTCGACGATTCGTTTATCGACACCGTTGGTGTTGGCGGCGCTCGGCGGTTTGTATTCGGAACGATCGGGCGTCATCAACATCGCGCTGGAGGGATTGCTGCTGGCCGGCGCTTTCACCGCCGCGTCGGTAACTTTTTATGCGCACAGTCCGTGGGTTGGATTGGGCGCGGCGATCCTGGCGGCCGCGGCAGTCGCTGGAATTCACGCGCTGGCTTGCATTCGCTTCAAAGCAGATCAGGTAGTCGTCGGCACCGGCATCAACATTTTGTTCATCGGGTTGCCCGCTGTTTTAAGCGGCGCACTGTTTCTATCATCAGGATCAACGCCGCAAATTCCGAAAGAGAATTTGTTGCCCGTCCTCGCGCGCTTCGTCCCGTTCATGCCGACGTGGCGCATCTTCACCGACGTTTCGATCATTTCTTTGCTCGCGCTAATCGTAGTTTTCGTGACGCGCTACGTTTTGTATCAAACGCCGTTTGGATTGCGTTTGCGCGCGGTGGGCGAAAATCCCGAAGCTGCTGACGCCGCAGGCGTTGGTGTGAATCGGATGCGGTACGTTGGTGTGATTCTCTCCGGCGCGTTGGCAGGCGTCGGCGGTGCGTACCTTTCGATCGGACAGTCTTCACTGTTCACGCGCAACATGGCAGCCGGTCGCGGCTTCATTGCACTTGCTGCCTTGATTTTTGGCAAATGGCGGCCGGTGCAAACAATGCTTGCCTGTTTATTGTTTGGCCTCGCCGATGCGCTCACGATTCAAATGCAGGGTGTGGCGAAACTTCCATGGAATCCAGGCGAAGATATCCCCGTGCAGTTTATTCAGATGATTCCCTACATCGTCACGATCATCGTGCTCGCCGGCTTCATTGGACAGTCGCGCGCGCCGAAAGCTCTGGGAACAGCGTATCAGAAAGAAAGATAGTCAATGAGAGAAGCTCTCACTGACTTCGTCAAGAACGCCGGCCTCTTCACTGTTCTCCATTTTTTCATCACGATAGTTGTATTGCTTCTTGGCTTAGCGATGACGATCGTAGTCAGGCGTCGAGCGGGAGAGATCTGGCTTTTACTGATTGGGTTAATTCCGGCGATTTCTGGCATACTGGCTTGGTATTTTGAGAATGATATTGCGAATCACAGAAGAGCGATGTTCGGTCGGCTTACCGATGAAGGAGTTGCTTCTGTGCGCCACGAGGCCCTAATCGATCTAATCTTTGGACTGTTTGCGGCGGGAGTTGTTGCGGGTTTAGGAATCTGGCGAAGGCGACGTAATCGAGAAGCCATCATCCAATGACGACAGCTGAACCAGGTTCATCTTCGCTTTACGACCGCGCACAACGTGCCGCGGAGCAGATTCGTGCGCGCACCAAACTAATCCCGAAGGTTGCTGTCGTGCTCGGCAGCGGGCTGGGCGCGTTTGCAGATGAGCTGGACGAGGCTGACGCAATCGCCTACAAGGAAATATCAGGCTTCGCGCAAGCGACGGTCGAAGGACACGCGGGCCGGCTCGTGGTGGGCAAAACCGGCGCCGTCGCCATCGCTGCGATGCAGGGCCGCTTTCATTTTTATGAAGGCTACTCGCTCGACGAAGTCACGTTTCCGATTAGGGTGTTGAGCATGCTCGGCGCGAACACGCTAATTTTGACGAATGCGGCCGGCTCGCTGAACACCGAGTTGACGCCGGGCTCGTTGATGGTGATCAGCGACCACATCAATCTAATGGGCGTGAACCCTTTGATTGGCCCAAACGATGATCACTTTGGACCACGCTTTCCCGATCTGACTGCGACCTACGATCCAGACTTGCAGAACCTGGTGATTGAGGAAGCGAAAGCCATGGGCATCGATATGCGACGAGGCGTTTATGCCGCGCTTACGGGTCCGAGTTACGAGACGCCGGCCGAAATTCACATGGTGCGCACGCTGGGCGCCGACGCCGTAGGCATGAGCACTGTGCCCGAGGCGATCGTCGCGCGGCACATGAATATGCAGATCATCGGGATTTCCTGCATTACGAATCTGGCCGCAGGCGTTTCCAATCGGCCCATCGATCACAGTCAAGTCATGGAAATCGGCCAACGCGTGCGCGGCGAGTTTACCGAATTGTTGAGAAGAGTGATTGCGAAGCTGAAATGACGATCTTCGTACTTTGTGCTTGGTACTTGGACGTTTTCGAGGCAAACATTTCTCTGAAAAGACGGATACAAAGTACAAAGCACAAAGCACTACTATTTCGATGATCATCGGCATCTGCGGCGGCACAGGTTCAGGCAAGACCACGGTAGCGAATCGCATTCTCGAATCGGTGCGTGCCGATGAGGTTGTCTTCATCCAGCAGGATCTTTACTACCGCGATTTGAAAGACATGCCGCTCGATTATCGCAACGCAGCGAACTTCGATCATCCCGATGCGGTTGATAACGAGTTGCTGATCAATCATCTCAAGAAATTGAATGCCGGCGAGCCGGTCGAACTTCCGATTTATGATTTCAGAACGCACTCGCGGCTGCCGGCAACGACGCGCGTTGAACCCAAACCGATCGTAATCGTGGAAGGGATTCTGATATTTGCCGAGCCGCGCCTGTTGGAGCAGATGGATATCAAGATTTTCGTCGATACCCCGGACGACTTGCGTTTCATTCGTCGTCTGCGCCGCGACATTGCCGAGCGCGCGCGCACACTCGATTCAGTCATCGATCAATATATGGCGACCGTGCGGCCGATGCACATGCAATTTGTCGAACCGTCGAAGCGTTTTGCCGACGTAATTATTCCTGAAGGTGGTCATAATCTGGTGAGTATTGATTTAATCAGCGGAAAGATTCGCGAGCGGCTGGCCCGCTCCTTTGATTCAGTTGGAGGCCAGCGTTGAGCGATACGGATGCTTTGATCGAAATAGCGAAGAAAGCGCGTAACTGTTCGCTGGCGCCGTTCTCGAATTTTTTGGTAGGCGCGGCGTTACGCACGCAGGCAGGAAAGATTTACACCGGCTGCAATATCGAGAGCGCGAGCTATGGCTTGACCGTTTGCGCCGAGCGCGTGGCGATTTGGAAAGCGCTGTCGGAATGTGAACGCGACTTTACCGACCTGGTCATTTCTGTTGACACCTATCAGTTAACGCCGCCTTGCGGCACATGCCGCCAAATCATCTGGGAGTATTGCAAGCATGCGAAGATTACTCTAAGCAATTTGCGAGGTGACAGTGCGGAAATGAATATTCATGATTTGATTCCGCAGGCGTTTGATGCGCGATTTCTTCAGAGGTTTTAAGCTCGCCGAACGCCAGGACTAAAACAAGAAGAATGACTGATAAGCAACTGATCGATCTAGCTCGTGCGGCAAGAAATCATTCGCACTCACCTTATTCGAGTTTCTTAGTTGGCGCGGCCCTCGAAACCTTTGACGGTGAAATCTTTACTGGTTGCAATATCGAATGTTCGAGCTATGGGCTTACCGTCTGCGCTGAGCGCGTTGCGATTTGGAAAGCCCTATCGGAAGGCTACACTAATTTCAAAAGACTTGTCATCGTTGCTGATACGATGCCGTTGACACCTCCGTGTGGGGCTTGTCGTCAGGTGATTTGGGATTTCTGCCCGGCCGTGGCTGTATTGTTAGCGAATCTCGATGGTGAGAAGAAGACATTTCGTATGCGCGAGCTCTATACGCACGCGTTCGACGAGCGGTTTCTCAGGGAGCCCCATAGAAAGTAGCTCATGCAGAGCGATATCGACTGTCCTATTATCCTCGCTCATTTCACCTGATTCAGGATTTAAGCAGAATAAAACGCAGAAGCCTGACGAGGCTTATCATTACGGTTGCAGCGAAATCTGTTTGTAAGAGTTCGCGGCCGATTTCGTTCGAAGCATCGAAATCAACCACCCCCCAAATCGAGCCAACTTCATTTCGGATCGGTGCTGCGAGTACGTATTTCAATCCCGGCTTAATCCTAACCGCCGTGCCTCCTATTGATGTACTCGAAACATCTGAACCATGTCTGTCTTCGTCCTCTTCAGTTCGTTTAGTTTTTCGTTCCAGATAACATCTGACGACGATAGCATCCTTAGCGGTCTCTTGGTTGATCGGAAAACGTGTAATTCCAACCTGTTCATCGGAAGGATTCGGATCCCAGTAGTGACGACACACAAGCTCGTCACCTTCCTTGCGAAAGATGAAAAGCCGAAGGCTCGCTTGCTCGGGGGAGCGTGGCGCGCCCATGGCACGACAAACCGTCTCAAGAGAAAATTTAACGAGTTCATCCAAAAACTGGGTCTGGCTGATCAGTTGGCTACTGGCTTGACGGTTGATGGCGTTTACAATTTGCCGACACACGGGAGCTACTGCGGCCCTCAGATTATCTTTCCGCGAAGCGTCGTACTGTCCAAAATTGATCCCATCCAAATCGCTAGGCAAATGCATTTCCACCGTACGATGCGGGCGGATGATGAAGCTTTTCTCTTTGCCGATTCGCCCAATGAACATTCCCAATTCGAGTACGACATTATCGCGAACGATCGCTAGTTCCTGGTCACGCATGATTACCTTATCATCCGGCGAAATCACGAATATGCCGAATTGCGATTCGGCGCAATTCCTAATTAACCCATCGAGAATTGTCTCGCCAAAGTGAATCGCATCCTGATCCCACACTGTAACGATGGCGTGACTCTCCAAGTTCTGCTGAACAGCCTCGGCCAACTCCTTGGCCTCGCGAGAAGACGCGATGAAGATTCGAGGTCTTGTGGACATTGCCGGACTCCGCGGAAGAATTGTCCAAATCAGGCGGTCATGATACTGCTTAAAGAAGATTTGTCAATTGTTGCCGAACTTACCGCAAGAGATTATGCTCGCTGGCGACAACCTTGCAATGTGACTGCCTCAGGTGATATGAGTTATCGTCGCAAGGCTCAAAACCCGCACGCCTCAAAATCGGATCCCTAAGGACTTCACGATTAGGGCGAGCTTGTTCGGTTTCAAACCAATCTTCATCTTGGAGGACGCCATGAACGAACTCGATTTCTTGCCGCAGTACGTTGACGCTGCTAAGGATTCAACCAATCGCACGCGTCACATTCTGGTCGTAATGATTATCGCGAGCATTCTCATGTTTGCCGCGGTTTGGAACTCGCGATTCAGTGGTTGGGGAAATACTCGCCTGCGGCTTGCGAGAGCCACCGAGGATATTGTCGCTTACGAACCATCCAAGAGTAATCCTGACCCAAAAGGGTGGCAGCGGAACATTAAGGAAGGCGATCGAGAAATCTATAATAAAGCCTTCGATCAGTTGCAGGACTCCCATAGGAATCATTACCAAGTACAACAACTACTCTTTTGGGATCAGCAGATTCGAGCGGAGCAGGTAGGGCGAATCCAAGTCCCCGTGCTGGGAATAAACCTTGATGTGAACGATATCGGACTACTGGGTGGGATAACCTTAATAGTACTTCTGATGTGGGCCTACTATTCCCTTTGGCATCACGCGTATAACCTAAGAGTTGCGCTTGATTTTGCGGATGAACTGGGTGACAAACAGAGAGACGATAAGGGAATAAATCGCCTTCTTTTCCACACCTATCAAAATCTCGCCATGAGCCAAGTTTTCACCATTCCACCAAGACCTGAATGCATTCGTGTTCCTCAAGACGGACAACGTCTTAAAGGTTTACTTCGGAAGGCTTCAAAGTTGTTGTATGCGTTGCCACTCGCGGTGCAGGCAATAGTGGTGTGGCACGATTGGGCGACACGACACCTGGGTTATGGAGTAAGTGTGAGAGGCACTTATATTGTGCTTGCTACGGGTTGGGGGTGTTTACTTGCGATCCTATTTCTCACCGTAATGTGTTTTAGCCTTTGGCGCAAAATCAATAAGAAGTGGCAGACTGTGGCGGATAGCTTGAAGAAGCCTGATGATCGCTCGTCTTAGATCGATATTTTTTGATAGTGCGAAGTTGTATGCTGTATTTTGCTTGTAGAATGACGATGCCAGCTCGAACACTGTTGTTGCTTATCTTATCCATTGTGAGCACCTTGGACACGGCATTTGCGCAAGACCGACGAACTTCTGTCGACTTAATTATCCGGGGCGGGACAGTGGTGACGATGGACGGTTCTCGTCGCGTCATCGATAACGGCGGCGTGGCAATCAAGACCGGTCTCATCGTCGATGTAGGCAAGTCCGCGGACATCGCCGGCAAATATGCGGCCCGCGAAATCGTCGATGCTGGGGGCAAGGTCGTGGTTCCCGGCCTCATCAACGGCCACACTCATGTGCCGATGACGCTTTTTCGTGGCATCGCCGACGATCTCGATCTACAGGAGTGGCTGACGAAATACATTTTTCCGGCGGAAGCGAAGAACGTCACCGAAGATTTTGTGCGCGTCGGCACGCGGCTCGGTCTGGCGGAGATGATTCGCAGCGGCACTACGACCTACTGCGACATGTATTACTTCGAAGATGCGATCGCCGACGAAACCTTCAAGGCCGGCATGCGCGGCGTGCTCGGCGAAACGGTAATCGATTTCCCTGTCGCCGACAATAAGACGAATGCCGAAGCGATGGCGTATGTCGAACGGTTTGTGAAACATTGGCAGGGCAACGCGCTGATTGTTCCGGCAATCGCGCCCCACGCGCCGTACACTGTCTCGGGAGAGCATCTGAAAGCGGTGCGTGCCCTTTCTGATAAAACGGGTGCGCCGATAGTCATTCACATCTCCGAAACCCAGCGCGAAGTTGACGACAGTCTTAAGGACAAGCACGCAACGCCCATCAATTACTTGAATTCGATCGGCTTCCTCGACGACAAAGTGATCGCTGCTCACGTCGTATGGCCCACCGAAGCAGAGCTTGGTTTGCTGAAGAGACTCGGCGTCGGCATCGTTCACAATCCGCAATCCAATATGAAGCTCGCTTCGGGTGTCGCTCCCGTACCCGAGATGTTGAAACGCGATCTGCCGGTGGGACTGGGAACCGACGGCGCAGCTTCGAACAACGATTTGAACCTGTGGGAAGAAATGGACACGGCGGCCAAGCTGCATAAAGTGTTTGCCAAAGATCCGAAAGTAGTCTCAGCGCAAGAAGCTTTCGAGATGGCCACGATTCGGGGCGCGCGGGCGCTGCATCTGGAAAAAGAGATTGGTTCGATTGAAAAAGGGAAGCGGGCGGATCTTGTCATCGTCGATCTCGATGACTTAAATCAAACGCCTTACTACAACATCTACTCTGATTTGGTTTATTCGGCGAAAGCCGGCGACGTGCGCTCAGTTATTATCCAGGGCCGCATCGTGATGCGCGATCGCAAACTCCTCACTCTCAACGAAGAAACGATCAAAGCCGACGCGCGTCGTTATCGCGAGAAGATCGTGCAGAGCGTTGGCGTGAAAACTCTGCCTCAAGAATAATTCCGGGTTGCCTGCTACGTGTCGCTGAGCGACCGGTGAATTTAGTCGTGGCTTTAAAGCCACGGGAAGGCCGGCGCACGAGAATTGTCGGCGCGGTAGCGACGATTGAAATCCAAGAGGT
>CBFHBI010000065.1:0-8700 GCA_965653755.1 uncultured Blastocatellia bacterium | reverse complement strand
GCCGGACTTATCGACTTGATCTTTGTAGTACGCGGTGCCGAGTCGAATGTTGAGACGCGGCTCGAAAAGTGAGTCCATGGTGATCGCGCGATGGTCGCCGATTCGTTTTGCGGTGGTCATGCCCGTCGGCACCAGCACTTGCATCAACCCCTACGCCCGCGCCGGTGAAACTGCGCGGGGAATAAAAACGGTTTCCTGTCGAATCAGTCCCGCGACCTGATATGGATCGAGGCCGCGCGCCCGCGACTCCTGCTTGATGATGTCCCAGTATTCAAGCGGATAGAAGACGTCCCATTCGTCCGGACGCATCTCTTCCGGTTTCATCTGCGAGTAATCCGGATAACTTTTCTTAAAATAATTCAGCGCCTGCACGTTGTCGTTCTTGGCGCGAAAGATCTTCGCGATCGCCAGATTCACGCGCGGGCTCGAAGGCGCGGCCGACGCGGCCACGTTTAATTCGTCCATGGCCCAATCGTCGGTGCCGATGATCGAAAGTTGATCGGCTTTGGCAATGTGCTGATCTTGGTTTGCGCCGGCAGTCTCTTCGGCGACGGTGACGGTTTCAAGATTCGCCACAGCCTTCGCTTCGTTCGATCCCTCTATCAGCACTGTCTGGTTGACCTTGCCAGCGCGCGTCAGTTCGTCGTAACGCTGTTTTGCCAGATAGCCATACCAGTTGGCGTCGTAGCGTTTCTGCAAAGCCGCGTAGAGAGTTTCCGCCCAAGCCCAATTGCCGGCGCGCTCGCTATCACGAGCCGCCCAGTAGGCCGCCTTGCCGCGAAAGTCAGAATTGTTGCCGGCGTAAAGAGCGAGATGCTCGGTTAACAAGCGGCCGGACTCCGCAAAGTTCTTCGCCTCATGTGCTTGCCAGGCGATGTAGAACTGCGCCGGCGTAACTTCAGCGTTGCCGGGAAAGAAATTAGACGCGGCGTGATAGTAATAACTCGCGTTCACATCGTCTTTCGCGCTTTCAGAGAGTTGGCCCAATTGCACGAACGCGCGCATGGTCCATTGACTGCCGGGAAAAGATCGATGCAATTCGTCAGTCGTGCTGCGCGCCTGCGCCCACTGCTTCGCGCGGCCGTACGACAGCGCCAGATTGAACATCGCTTCGGCGCGCGCTTCGGATGACGTTGGAATTGTATTCAACGCGGCGCTCGCATCAGGAAATCGTCGCGCGTTGGCGGCCGCGATAACGCGGTTCGATTGGCCTTCGGGGGTGGCGGCCGTCGGGAAATGGATGAATGCGTCGGTGTAGGCGTCGTAAGCTTCGCTGAAACGTTTGCCGCCGAAGAGTTTCTGCGCGCGGTGGATTGCTTCTTCCACCGTTGCCGCGCTCGTGCTTGAGTTCAGACGCGCTAACGCCGCGGGCGCTTCTGCCGCTTCACTCGAAGCCGGAGCGAAGAAGTACAGCCGGCGGTAATTGGCGAGGGCATTCGTTGAGTTGCCGGTTTGCTCGTAAGCTTTCGCCGTCAACAACAACGCGGTCGCATCATCCTTAGCAGCCAAAGGCTTCAGCACCAGCGGCGCCGCAGCAGCTTGCCCGCTTTGGATCAGCATCTGCGCATCGTGCAGCAGAGCATCTCTTGCCCGCAATGAATTCGGAAAATCGCGCGCCAATTTCTCGTAAGCAGCTCGCGCCTCAACCGCGCGGCCCGCTTGCTCTAACGCATTCCCTTTCATCCATAACGCGTAATCGCCGATTACGGTGTATTGCGATAAGGTCGATGAATCGAGCAACGAAGCTGCTCCGGCATAGTCCCTCGCGTTGAGCTTGATGCGCGCATGCACCATCGTGGCCAGCGACCCGGCGGTGGTCCTCGGAAAATCTTTTTCAATTTTGGCAACCACGTCTTCGGCGGGCAGCACTCCGCCGCGGGTCATCGAACGCAGCGTCTGACGCGCCTGCAACTCCTGCGGCGTCTGCTGCAGTGGCCGGCAACTGGCGATCAAGAACAGCGGCGCGGCGATGACGAAAATTGTGCTGAGGCTCATGAATAAAAAGACGAAGCGATGTTTGCGAAGCGTGATCATAATGATGTGACTGCTTTGATGCGAGCGTCTGCGGGGGCGATGGTTATCTTAACATGGACATCCTTTCGGCGAACGCAAACTGCTGCTGCATTCACAGGCGGCCTCTCTTCGGTTTGCTGGGCGAGAGCAAATTTCGAACGTTGGCTCCTGATCCGGTCGCTATCCCGATTCATCGCGATTCTGACATCATCTATAAGCTCGCATCTGCTCCCGCTGTTAAATACAATCTCTCGGCGTTTCTGAGGAAAATCAGATGCCGGAACGTTGCCACAAACGCATTGTGGGCGGTGTTCTCGACTTAGGGATAAATGCGCGCTGGAGTCCAAACCGCTATCGATTCATTTTCGGGCCAAGCTGAAACCGAAGGCGGCCGTTTGAGTTTTGATGAGGCATTCACGCTGCATCATCGCGCGGTGTTTGTGACGGCGCGCGCCGTCGTGCGCGACGCGGCCGTGGCCGAGGAAGTAACCCAGGAAGTTTTCCTGAAACTGTATCGGCATTTCGATTCAAAGCCGGCTGACGATCTTTTGAAGCCCTGGCTGCTGCGGGTGACATTGAACGAAGCGCGCAACACGCTGCGCGGCCAAAATCGATCGCTTCAGCGCGACGCGGTTTACCAGAAAGAGACGAACGAGACCGTCGCACAGATCGACTATGAGCAACGACAGCAAGTCGAAGCCGTGCGGCGCGCGCTCGACAAAATCAAAGAGCCGATGCGCAGTTGTTTGCTGCTGAAGCATCAAGGACTATCGTATCGCGAGATCGCACAGACGCTGTCGCTGAAAGAAAATTACGTCGGCAGTTTGGTCGCCAGAGGGCGAAAAGAGTTTGCCCGCCGCTACGGCAAGATTGGAGCGAAGCCATGAAAAATTGTATTGACGAAGGGACTCTTCAGGCTTGGTTTGACGGCGAGTTGAAGGCTGATGAAGCGACGACTGTCGCCGCGCATGTGAACGAATGCCCTCAGTGTGCCGAAGCCGCGCGCACCGTGGAAGCTGAGAACTTGATGTTGTCCGAAGGCTTGGAGTCTGAGTTTGCGGCGCCGATTCCGAGCGAGCGTCTGCGGCAACGTGTTGATGCAGCAGTCGCTGGTCTGCAACCAAGGTTCGCAAACGTTAGGAAATCCCGACGCAATCCAATCGCGGAGTTCTTCGCTTCGTTTAGACCGCTGGCCTACGCGTCCGTTGCCGCAATGATTCTCATTGCCGCGGTCATCGGTTTCTTTTACTTCAAGCATCAAGAGCAAACATCGATTGCGACTGGTAATAATCCGTCCGTGGTGGAGCCGGCTCCTAAGAAATCACCCGAACAGGCCGCGCAGCGAAACCCTGACGAAGCTCCCAATCCCGTTCCATCAACATCGCCGAACCTGGCGATCGTGGCTTACAAGTCGAAAGTTAGGCCCGTGACGAAGGCGCCTGAACCTGACGCCACCTCTTTGACATGGCAGGAACAGCAGTACAAGTATGCGATTGCCAAGCTCGACGAAGCCATCAAGATTCAACCGCCGCTGCGGCCGGCGCTTCAGGTCGAATACGAATACAACATGGCGTTGATCGACAACGCGATCTCGACCGGACGCGATGCCGCCAGGAAGAACCCGAAAGATCCGCAAGCCGCGCAGTCGGTGCTTACCGCATATCAAAACAAGATTGACTTGATGAATCAGGTTGCCGACGCGCGGGTCCTGGAAGAGAAATAATTGACACAAATTCGTACCTCTCAGTGTTTTGTCATTGGAAACGAACAAAGATTCATCTCGGAAGGACCACCTATGAAGAAACTAGCCCTCTTAATTGCCGTCCTGTCGTTGGCCGTCGCGGCGCTGGCTCAGAATCAGATGCGGATAGTTCATGCTCACGCCGCGGCTGCGACCCAATTGTCTTTGGGCGATGCGCCGGATAAACCCACGCCCAGAGACAGGACCAAAGTAAAAGCCAAGGACCAGAATCCTAGACGCGATGAGCTGACGGAAAATTTCAGTCAGTCTTATCCGTTGTCGCCGACCGGGCGAGTCAGCATCGCGAACATCAATGGCAACGTGCACATCAATGTCTGGGACCAGGGTTCGGTCAAGGTTGACGCCGTCAAGCGTGCTTACAGTCAGCAGCGGCTGAGCGAAGTCAACATCGATGTGCAGACCACCGCGGACAGCGTACAAATTAAAACTCGATATCCTGAGGATCGGAACTCTGGTGGTCGTAATCGTGAAGACCGTTCAGCGAGCGTCGAATACACCCTCACCGTTCCGCGCCGCGCGCGCGTCGATGGCGCCGAATTGGTCAACGGCTCGCTGGACATCAACGGGGTGCAGGGTGATGTGAACGCGGCCCTCGTCAATGGCAACGTGAAGGCTTCCGGCATGGGCGGCGACGTAAAATTCTCGACCGTCAATGGCGGCGTGGAGGCAAACGTCGCAGCTCTCGATAATTCTAAAAGCGTGAAAGTGAATTCAGTCAACGGCTCGATCACTGTCTTCCTGCCGTCGGGTGTAAACGCCGAAGTCAAAGCCAGCACGCTGCACGGACCAATCACTAACGACTTCGGTCTGACCGTGGACGATGGGCAATACGTCGGTCACAGTCTTCATGGGACGATCGGTTCGGGCGGAGCTCAGATCAAACTCAACAATGTGAATGGGTCAATCGCCATCAAGCGCGCGGGCGCGGTCTAGAGACGATCCAAACTCAATTAGCTTTATAATCCTTTGTGCGTGGCCTATTTAACGCCGCGCACATTTGTTTTGGCGCCGGGCGCAGTTGCCGCACTCACAATTTCGAAATATTCATTGACCAATCCCGCCACGATCAATAGAATCCGCGCCCTCAGTTCTTCAATCTGGTTTCCCGACAAGGAGAAGATATGAAATTCAAAGTGATCCTGTTTGCCCTCGCGCTCATTTTTGGCAGCGCGATTGTTTGCTCAGCCCAAAAAGCGCACATGGGCACATGGAAGTTGAACGAAGCAAAATCGCATTTCGTGAAAGGCGCAGCCAAAAATCATACCGTCGTTTACGAAGCCGCCGGCGATCAAATTAAAGTGACCGTTGATGGTGTCGACGGCACCGGCGCGGCGACGCACAATGAGTGGACCGGAAAATTTGATGGGAAGTATTACGCGGAAACCGGCAATCCAAACGGCGACGAGCGATCGTACCGAAGAGTTAACGCATACACTCTGTCAATACACGAGCGGAAGGACAAGAAAGTCGTTCTCACGGGAACGATCACCGTCGCACGTAATGGAAAGACTCGCACGGTGAAAACCAGCGCCCGCGATGCCAAAGGCAAATGGGCGACGAATACGGCCGTTTACGACAAGCAGTAAAGTGTCAGAATCCCGATTAATCGAGAAAGCGACGGGATCAATTGTGCCGTTGAATATGGCGGTTGGTTTCGAGCCGAGCGAATCCATGAATTCTGCTCGGCTCGTTTTCTAAACTCGCCCGGGATGTATGCCGGCTACTTCTTATTATCGTTCTCAGCCAGCTTGGAATAGATGTAGTTATCGCGCGCCTTAACTACCAGTCCAGGTTGATTGACCCGCACTTTTATATCGCGACGCTGTCCGGCCTGACCTGACGGCGGGTAGTAACCAATGCTGTACTGCCGCCGCAACTGGTCAGCCAACTCGCTGAACGCGGCGGACAGGCCGGCGATCGTATCGCCGCGATAATAATCACCTCCGGATTCGAGAGCGATCTCATGAAGATATTCGTCGGCGCGCCGATAGTCGCCGGCGGATGAACCTGGACCACCTGGGCCGGGAAATCCGCCCCCACCGCCGGTCGGATAGGGAAAATGCGGAATCATTCCACCGATTCCCCCGGGCGCACCGCCGCCCATCACGTCGTGTGAGGTGTCGTACGCGACGCTATAGACTGCGGCATCAGATTCTTCGACTTCCTTGATCGTGCTGTTGTAGTTGGCGTGGCGGCTGGTCGTATCGACTCCGTCAGTAAAGACGACGATCGCTTTGCGACCGCTGATCGATTTCAACTTTTGTTGGACCACCTGATCGACCGCGTCGTACAAACGCGTGCCGCCTCCAGTGCGCGTGCGGCGAATTGCCTCGACCAGAACGTCGCGATCGTTCGTCGGATCGCAGAGCGTGCGAATCGAATCGTCAAAGGACATCACCATCACGCGGTCCTGGTCCTTGAGTTGATTGACGAAGCTAATCGCAGCGTTCTGAATCTCGTCCATCTTGAAATGCGTCGAACCGCTGGTGTCGATCAGCAGCACCACGGTGAACGGGGCATCGACCGTCGCAAAATAAGCGATGCGCTGTTCGACGCCATTCTCAAAGACGTGAAAATCTTTGCGGGTGAGGTTCGGCACGTACTTGCCGTTACGATCCATGACCGTGACCGGCACCCGAACCAGTGCCGTGTTGACAGTCAGCGTGTCGCCTTCAATGGTCTCGCCTTCGCCGGCTACTTTGCCGTTTGTCGTTGCGGGATCATCGTCATTTGAATTCACGGCGTCCGCGCTGGGGCTCGGCTTGGGCGTCGGCGCAGCCTTTCGTCCCGACTGAGCCGAGGCCGATATTAGGAAAGCCGTTAGCAAAAGAGCGAGAGTCGTCAGGGTTGCGAGCGCGCTGCGCGAGAGCAGGCGCACTATTCCGTTAACACGTCGTGCAGTGGTATTGCTTTGATTCATCGCAGATTAAATTGAATTTACTGTCAGCGTGTGGCTGGGGTTGACCGTTTTGATGCTGAAAAGGGAGAAGAAAGTTGGCAGCGCATACGGGGCTCGAACCCGTGATCTCTGCCTTGAGAGGGCAGCGTGTTAACCAACTACACCAATGCGCCGTGACTTCGGATTATAGAGGCCGGTCGCAGCACCCGCAAGCGAAGTAACGCAAACTGTTAGTCTGCGACACCCAGACAGCCAAATCCGCAAGCTAACAGCTTGCGCTACATGTGCTCCTCATCACATTGGCATCTGCCCATGCGTGTTATACTCCGCGTTCGCAATTCCACTCCGAACGTTTAATGACGCTGGTTAATTTCAAATGAACATCGCGGTCCTGAACGAAACGGCGGCTGGCGAAGCGCGCGTGGCGCTGATGCCTGATTCGGTTAAAAAGCTGGTCGCGTTGAAAGCGTCAGTCAGCATCGAGAGTGGCGCGGGGCTCGGCGCGGCGCGCACAGATGACGATTACACCGAAGCCGGCGCGACCATCGGCGCAGATCGGAAGGCACTGTTGGCAAACGCGGACGTGCTCGTGTCTGTCGGTCGTCCGGCCGATAACGATCTTCGGTCGATGAAGAAGGGCGCGGTCGCGCTTGGATTTCTCCGGCCGCTCGATGACCCACAGAAAGTAATTCCCGCACTTGAGAATGGATTGACGACATTCTCGATGGAACTGGTGCCGCGCATCACGCGCGCGCAAGCGATGGATGCGTTGTCGTCGATGGCCACCGTCGCCGGATACAAAGCAGTGTTGCTCGGCGCTGATCGCATTCCGCGAATGTTTCCGTTGTTGATGACGGCGGCCGGAACCGTACCGCCCGCGCGCGTGCTGGTCCTGGGCGCTGGCGTTGCCGGACTGCAGGCAATCGCTACTGCGCGGAGACTCGGCGCTGTAGTCGAAGCTTACGACGTGCGCGCGGCCGCGGGTGAACAGGTTCGTTCACTGGGCGCGACTTTTCTCGAAGTCGATCTCGGCGGCATTCAAACTGAAGACAAAGGCGGGTACGCAGTTGAGTTATCCGAAGAGGCTTTGCAGCGGGGACGCGATCTGGTCGCGGAGCACGCGAAGAACGCAGACGTGATCATCACCACAGCCCAAGTCCCGGGGAGACGCGCGCCTTTATTGATGGACGAAGCCGCCGTGGCTGGTATGAAACGCGGTTCAGTCGTGATCGATCTTGCCGGAGCGACTGGCGGCAATGTGCGTGGCAGCAAAGCCGATGAAGTCATTGAGAAAGACGGCATCACCATCATGGCCCCGACGAATCTGCCCGCGACTGTGCCGGTGCACGCGAGCCAGCTCTATTCGCGGAACGTAACTGCGTTTTTGAATCTCCTGATCAAAGACGGCGAGCTGCACGTCGATATGAACGACGACGTGGTTGGTCCATCGTGCGTGACGCATGAAGGCAAATGGGCCAATCAACGCGTCGCTTCACTCATGAATGCCGTCGCAAGCTAGAATCCCATGAAACACTGTCCCAAATGCAATCGCGAATACGGCGACCACGAAACCTTCTGCGGTTATGACGGTGGGAAGTTAGTCAGCGATGAGGCTCCGACCGAGGTCCCTCCGCCACCAATGAATACGCCGGTCAAGACTGATGCTCCACGCGTCGCTAACGCTCCTGCCGTGGCTGAGCCTTTCGAGCGAATCGTTTGCGAATGGTGCACCGCGCAGAATCAGAAGGGCGCTTTGTCGTGTCGCGCCTGCGGAGCGCCGCTCGACGTGCGCAATCTCGTCAGCGATTCGGGCTGGCGCGAAGCGCCGCGTATTCGCGACATGACTGAGATTCATTTCGGCATGAGCACTTGCCAGGTCGAAGGCGAAATCGTCCCGGTCGCCGAAATCAGTTTAGGCCAGGGTGACGCGGTCTTCTTTGAGCATCACGTGCTGCTTTGGAAAGACGACCAGACGCCGATGTCGGTCATGCCTCTGCAGGGTGGAGTGAAGCGCGCGCTTGCCGGC
>CBFHBI010000064.1:0-8750 GCA_965653755.1 uncultured Blastocatellia bacterium | reverse complement strand
AGACAGCCGGCAGTTGATGGTGAGTCTGTAACAACGTCACACCCGCTTTGCACAGCAGTTATTCAACGCTGATGAGTCAGTACCACCGGCGTTAGCGGGTGGGCCAAACACGCAAGTCACTTCGCGCCTCGAAATCCCGCAATCATCCAACGCTCTTCGGGCCGGAAAAAATTTCGATACGTCGATCGAATATGAATCTGCGGAGTCGCGAACGATCCGCCGCGCAGGACTTTCTGTCCGACAAACCACTTGTCGTTGTATTCATCAAAATCAGATTTGAAACCCGGATACGGAACATAATCTGAAGTGGTCCATTCCCAAACATCGCCGATAAGTTGCTGACAACCATAGTCGGTCGTGCTCGCCGGAAACGAACCAATCGCCGCGACGGCCCAAAGTCCATTCTCGAAAAGATTCGCGTGCGTTTCATCGGGCGTCGTCTCGCCCCACGGAAAACTTTTTTTCTTATTCTCAGTGGCTGAGAAAGTCGCAGCCTTCTCCCATTCAGCTTCCGTCGGCAGACGCTTGCCGGCCCACTTCGCATATGCGGATGCTTCCAGAAAACTGACGTGCGACACCGGCTCATTCTGTTTATCAGTCGCGAGCTGCAATCCCGCGAAGTCGCGAATCATCCACTCGTCGCCGTACCGTTCCCAGTACAGCGGCGCTTGCCAAAGCTCAGTGTTCACTTTTTCCCAACCAGCGGAATGCCACCAATGAAAATCCTGATAACCACCGTCGTTGATGAACTCAAGATACTCACCGACACTCACCGGCGCGCGATCGATTTGAAAATCGTCGAGCCAAACTTTGTGCTGCGGCCGCTAGTTGTCCCACGAAAACGGGAGCGCACGCATCCCTGCGTGCGGTTCGCAGCCATCCCTGGCTGCGCTAAATCCGAGTTCAAACAATCCACCTTCAATTTCAACCATGCCGCTAACGTTTATTTGTGATTGCGGTGCAGCTTTCATTGGCGCATCGAACTGATCGCACAACAAATGCTTGATGTCGTACACGAGCAATTCCTGGTGCTGCATCTCGTGCTCCAGTCCGAGCCGCACGATCGCAGACACTGCTTCATCGCCAGGGCAAACAGTTTCAATAAAATCCTTCATCTGCTCGTCGATGTAGGCGCGATATTCTTTAGTCTCGGCAACGGTGGGTCGTGAACGAGTTCCTCGCCGCGGCCGCTCAATGCGGGGACCGAAACCTTCGTAATAAGAATTGAAATAGAAAAGAAAATCCTCGCGATAGGTTTGGTAACCGGCCTGAAATTTCTGCAGCACCGTTTCAAAGAACCACGACGTATGCCCGATGTGCCAGCGCGGTGGCGACATGAACTCCGCCGTTTGAATTACGTAGTCTTCGATTTCCAACGGCGCGACGATTTCCAAAGTGCGCGCGCGGACGGATTGATAGAGTTCGGCGATTGATTCCTGTGCAGGTCTTGTAGTTTGTCGGATCGGTGAAGCCATTGAGTTAATAGAAGTCCTTATGCCAAAGCAGCCAGCATTGCTGATTCCGCCGCTCGTGGTAGTTTGATGGGGACAAACCAGCTTTGATCGTAAAGATAGTCTTCGCCGGACTCGTCGATAATTCTTACCAACTGATCCTGAGCGGCTCGTCGATCAGGAAGCACTCGATAAACTTTCCGAAGCTCCAGCGACACCAAATATCCTTCGTTCCGAACGCAAATTGCGAATCGATGTTGAATGCGGGAACCCATCAGCGTTTCAAGCTCGCTTCCTAATCTTAACGCTACACATGGACTCGTCCAAGAGTACGGGCGACGAACCTGCGAAGCAGGTGGCAGAGTGTAGCCCCGGGCGTAAGCCCGGGGTGTCGAAAAGAAAATGACACGAGCCCCGAAGGGGCGACAGACGTTTGGCGCCGAATATCTGTCGCCCGCAAAAGCGGGCTCAGAATAAATTTTGGGGATTGATCCCCGGGCTTACGTCCGGGGCCATGCTCTGCCGCCAGCTTTGCCGGCTGGATACCCAATTTTTCTCGCGACCTATTAACTGACGATAATAGCCAAAGGGCCGCGTTCACTTACTCTTCCAACTACTTCAGCTCGCGAATAATTGCGACGCAAATCATTCAACAAATCATCCGCTTTCTCTTCCGGTATCGCCAACAACAACCCGCCCGCAGTTTGCGGATCGTAGAACAACTTCACCAGATTCGAATCGAGACCTTCAGCCAACGAAACATCTGCTCCAACATATTCACGATTTGTTTTGTCAGCGCCAGTCATCAGACCTGACGCTGCCAATTCCAATGCCCCATTAATCAAAGGCACGCGCGCAGAATCGATCTCGATCGTCACGTTACTGGCGCAGGCCATTTCCCACGCATGGCCCAGCAACGCGAAGCCGGTCACGTCAGTCGCGCCTTTCACATCGAATTTCGCGATTGCTTCGGCGGCATATTTGCCGGGCGTCATCATGGTCGCGACTGATTCGGCGATGACTTCGGGTGAGGCTTTGGCGCGTTTGATTGCGGTCGAGATCACGCCGGTGCCGATCGGTTTCGTCAAGATGATCACGTCGCCGGGCCGGGCGCCGGCGTTCGTCGCGATGTGTTTCGGATCGATCACGCCGGTGACTGAATAGCCAAACATGATCTGTTCGTTATCGACGCTGTGACCGCCGACGAGCGCAACTTTGTTCTCGGTCAGCACAGACAAGCCGCCGCGCATGATCTCCTGAAGAATTGAAAAGTCGACGCCTTTCTTCGGAAAGCAAGTAATCGCCATCGCAGTCAACGGCGTTCCGCCCATGGCCCACACGTCGTTGATCGAATTGAGCGCGGCGATGCGGCCGTAATCGAACGGGTCATCGACAATGGGCGTGAAGAAATCCAGCGTCTGCACCAGCGCCAGATCGTCGCGCAGTCGATACACTCCGGCGTCGTCCGCTTTGTCGAAACCGACCAGCAGATTCGGATCGTCAGGTTGTCTCTCAAGCCCGCTCAGCACCTGAGCGAGGACCGAAGGCGCCAGCTTGGCCGCTCAACCAGAGCACGAAACCATCTCAGTCAGACGCATCTCGCCACCTCCCTTCACAGTTTAGTCCCAGCTGTTGGCTTCATCGGGACTCTTCCTTGCGATGAACTCACTGGTCGTAAAGTCATACAGCAGTTGCGATGATTCCAACGAAGGCAGGACGTCCTGGTTCTCGAACGGCAGTCGATAGAGTTTGCCGTCCTTTGCATAGAGGAGGTCTCCTCGCCGGCACCAGTCGGCCCAGTCTGTTCTGCCAAGCGTGAGTTCAGCTCCCGTATTATTGTCCCGCACCATGTGGTCGGTTAGATAAGACGCTCCGTCACGTTCATGAACGCCGACCAGCTGGTAGATCAAGTCATATTTCGGAATCTTTTGATTTGCCTTTTTCCAAGTCATGGGCACCTTGTACTCGATCCAGATGCGCGCACCGAATTTATTTTCGAACCACTCTCCCCGGGTGATCAACTCCCAGCCATCGCGTAACATCCGATAATCCATTATCGGAAAATCTTCGCCGCGGCCGGGATACTCACCGCACGGTTTGATTTTTATTGATTTGGGCAACGAGAAGCCTTCCGCGAGAACCCTTTCCTCCTCGCGATGATTCAGCTCGACGACTCGTTCCGTAGCAAAGAGACCTCCGCCACCCCAGGTGTCTTGTTTGTGCCAAAGCGCCAGCGCACTAAGGTATGGCGGGTGGCTAATCGCCGTCCAGGCGTACGATTCTTTGAATTTCGCCGCGAAATAGATGAGGAGCTCGCCGCTTGGCGAGAGGTCAGCGCGGCGCTCATAAATCCGGCCCTTGAACCATTGCCCCTCGATGAACTCATCTGTGTCGGTTCTCCACCGGGCGAGCATGACGCGTTTGCTTGGTCCTCGCCGAAACACGACTGCCACCGGCGCTTCGCGGGCGAGAATTGCATATAACCGGGTGCTTGATTGCAGATTGCCTTTAGTCACAACCTCAGGTGCTGAAGCGATTCAGCGTCGCATCGCGATATGATATTGTCAACGCCCAGTTCAAAAGAGTGCTGTTCAGTTTTGGTAGTTCTTATTCACACGGCGGCTTTAGCCCGGTGTCGAAGACAGCAGCCGAAGCAGAAACCGTTTCAAACGGTTTCCAGTCCTGAACGCGAAGCCATTTCGCCGCGCTGAAGCGTCGGCGTGAATGAGAAGTTTTTTGAAACTGAAACAATGGCCCCGAATGAGAGTTGAGTTATGAAGTCTCGGAAAGCATATCGCCCACTTTCATTGATGGCGGTTCTCTTCGTCGTACCTGTTCTGGCATTTGCTCAGGACGCCGACATGACGCGTCACTTCGATTATGACCGCAATGCTCCGCTCAACATCAAGCAGATTGGCGTACAACGACGGGCGACGGTAACGATCTACGACATCACCTATGACAGTCCGAAAGGCGGCGTCGTGCCGGCTTATCTCGTCGTGCCAAAAAGCCGCGGCCCTTTCGCCGCGATCATCTGGGGACATTGGTATTGGCAAAATTCTTCAATGCGCAATCGCAAAGAGTTTCTCGACGAAGCGATCGCGTTGGCGCCTGCGGGAGTTGTCTCGTTGTTGACTGACGGTCCCATCAATCGACCCAGTCACGTTGAGAGTAAAGATCCACTTGATGAGCACGTCGCGTTGGAGTTTCTCCAGGCCGTGGTCGACATGCGGCGCGGCCTCGATGTTTTGTTGGCGCGGCGTGACGTCGATCCAAAGCGGATTGCCTATGTGGGCCACAGTTATAACGCCGGCGTCGGCGCGCTGCTCAGTGGACTCGATCGGCGATTCAAAGCCTTCGTGCTGATGGCCGGATCAACCTCGGACGAAGTTGGCCGAAAGAGCAAAGCTTTCCAGGACTTTCGACAACGCGTCGGTCCTGAAAAAACCGATGCCTTCATCGCAAAGTACAAATATCTCGATCAGGGGTTGTTTGTAACTCACGCCGCGCCTGCGCTTGTCTTCCTGCAATACGGGTCGCGCGACAGCGGCATCACACCGGAACAGGCGCAAGAATATGCTGCGGTGGTGAGCGAGCCAAAGGTGTTCAAGATTTACGATGCCGAACATAATCTGAACTCTGAAGCATGCCGCGATCGCATTCACTTTCTCGTCGAGCAGCTGAGGTTGAAGCCGGTGGCGGATGCGGTAATCACCGGCGTTCCAAACCTTTACCAACCACCACAGCCGAATTGAAATGGGATGTGATAGTCATGAGAAAACTGACTGTGCTATCATTTGCAACTCTACGCCTCGCAGGGATTGAACCATGGCTGCAAACTTCTCCTACGACGTTTTCGTAAGCCACAACTCGAAAGACAAGCCAGCGGTGCGCCGACTGGCGAAGCGTTTGAAGCTTTCCGGGCTGCGCGTTTGGTTAGATGACTGGTGTATCCGCTCCGGCGACATCATCTCGCTAAAGGTGGATGAGGGGTTGGAACAATCGCGCGTGCTGCTGTTGTGCATCTCCCCGAATGCACTCGGTTCGGGATGGGTGGCGCTGGAGCGCAGCACCGCGATCCATCGCGACCCCACTAATGAAGGCCGCCGCTTTGTGCCGCTGTTGCTTGCAGACTGTGACCTGCCAGACACATTACGCCGCTACAAGTATGTAGACTTCCGCCATGAGGCAGATGACGCGTTCGCGGAAGTGCTGACGGCCTGTCTGCCCGATACGGTTAGAACTCCGTGGCCAGCCGCTGAAAAACAAGATGGGTCCACCCTTGCCGAGCGAGTTCGCGAAAAGAGGGCTTCCCGGACGAAGCAACCGACAGCGACACCCAAGGCAGTGGGGCGGAAGAAGATCAAGCCGCTGACGGTACTTGAGCAGAAAATAAGGGGGAAGGACTCGATTCAAGCCATCGCGATCAGCCCCGATGGCAAGTGGGCGGCGTCCGGCTTATCGAACGGCGGCATCAAGATTTGGGATCTGGAGAGCGGCGACTGCCAAGCCAGTTTTAAAGGGCATTCGGCGCTTGTACGAAGCGTCGCCTTCGTCAACAGCGGGAAATATTTGTTGTCAGGTGGCCAAGATGAGTTCATCCGACTTTGGGACCTAAATACTGCAAAGCAAGTCAAGAAAATTAGACTTAAAAGCTCAGCGACATCGGTCTGTCCGTTTCCAGATGAAGAACTGGTCTTGATTGGACTTACATTGCCCGGGGTTGTCGTAGAATTGAGGTCTTTTAGAAGTGGAGATCACATTTGGAGAAGACAAGACGTAGGCTACGCTACGTCCGTTGCCATGCACCTTGGGACGCAACGAGCACTTTCAGCTCATGGGGGCAGTAACGTTTCACATCTTCAGCTATGGCATCTCAAAACTGGTGACCATCTCCTAACTTTACAAGGACATTCGAATAACGTGAACTCCGTCCAAATAACGCGCGATGGCCGCTTCGCCGTCTCGGGTTCACTCGACGCGACCGTGAAGGTTTGGGACTTGGATGCGGGTACTTGTGTCGGGACGCTAGAGGGCCATCAAGGGCCAGTGTCTTCGATTGCAATTTCCCCTGACCGTACATTGATAGCGTCGGTGGGAAGCGCCGACAAAACGATCCGGCTCTGGGATTGGAAATCTGGCGGGTGCATCCAAGTGATCCAGATCGAGGACTCGCCGCACTGCACGGCGTTTAGCCCCGACGGCACAGGCCTTGTCGTGGGAGGCAAGGGCATAATCTACTTGTATCGCCTCACGGGTCTCTGGTCTGCGCCGTCGGCGGAGGTAAGCCGGCGCTATGTGAACGCCAAGGTGGTCTTACTCGGCGAAGGGACCGTGGGAAAGACTTCTTTAGCGCATCGATTAATCGAAGACAAGTACGTTGTACGTGATCGCACGCATGGGATGAATGTTTAGCCGCTGAAGTTACCTCTTCCGCCCCATGCAAACCTGGAGCGCGAGGCGTTGTTATGGGACCTCGCAGGGCAGGAGGATTACCGCCTTATTCACCCGCTTTTTTTGCAGGAGACCGCTTTAGCATTGTTGCTGGTCAATCCGCAGACCGCAAATCCATTTCGCGAAACTGGAGACTGGCTGAAGATGCTGAAATCGGCCGTGAACGAACAAGATCAAAGACGCGAAGCAGACCGAGTGCTGATTCTCTCCCAAGTCGATGTGGGCGGGCCGAAATTGAGCGATGCAAAGTTGGACGAATTTTGCAAAGAGAACGATTTTAGTGGGTGGCTATTGACCAGCGCCAAGACCGGCAGAAACTGCTCGGACAAGAAGAATAAGGGAAATCCCTCGAAGCTGAAACAGTGCATCGCGCGTGGCATCGCGTGGGACAAGCTGCCGTGGACGAGTACACCGCATCTGCTCTCGGAACTGAAGAGTGCCGTGATGAAAATGCGCGACGAGCAGGACATCCGGCTGCTGCGCTTTGCCGAACTGACGCAGCGGCTGGAGCAGGCTCAGATGGGCGAGGAATTCAGCGAATCGGATGTGCGGACTGCAGTGACGTTGCTGGCGAATCACGGTTTGGCCCGCCCTCTGAAGTTCGGCGATCTGGTACTGCTGCAACCGTCACTCCTTAGCGGTTACGCTGCAGCGATAATTCGCGCCGCGCGAGCCCACACGGATGAAATCGGCTGTGTGCTGGAGACGGACATCTACTCCGAAAACTTCGACTTCACTGGCGTAGAACGTTTGAAAAATCGTCCCGACGAGGAACTTCTCCTGCGGGCTCTCGTGCAGACCTTTCTCGACCACTCTCTCTGCATCGCCGAGAACACACCTCACGGACGGCATCTCGTCTTTCCATCGCAATACCGTCGCGAGAAGGACATTCCGCGTAATCCCGATATCTTCGTTTCCTACACCTTCAGCGGCGAGTGGCAGACAGTGTGGACCACGCTGGTGGTACGTCTCTGGTACAGCCAAGAGTTTCAGCACCGCGAGCTGTGGCGAAACGCGGCCGAGTTTGCGTCACCGAAGGGTTACACGCTTGGGCTTAAAATCGACAACCAGCAAGGCGAAGGCACGGCGACGATCAGCCTCTATTTCGACGTGCGCGTCGAAGATGATTTGAAGGCCATCTTTATCGAGTTCGTCCACCGCCATCTGGCGAAGTTCGGCTGCGAAGTCTCACGCGACCGCCGCTATGTCTGCCCGAACACAAAGTGCCATACGCCGGTTACAAATCTCGATGCTGTGCGGCGTCGTCTCGAAGCCAACAAGGCGTTCATCATATGTCAGGAGTGCGATAAGAAAGTGCCGCTCATAGACTTCATCGAGCAGCGCCTGAAGAGCGATCCGGTGGCCCGCAAGATCATGGCGATGGACGAGGTCGCGACGCGCGAACTTGATACGCAGGCGTTGGAGCAGATTCTCATCGGCCACATGATGGCGATTGCGGGCGAAGCGAACCAAATTTTCCGGCCAGTGACGATGTTCGACCACGGCATCGACGGCGAAGTGGAGTTCAAGAACCACGACGGCAAAGCGAGCGGGAAGCGCATCTATATACAGCTCAAAAGCGGGAATTCCTATTTGCGCACGCGCAAGAGCGACGGTAGCGAAGTTTTTGATGTGACGAACGAGCGTCACCTGAAATATTGGGTCAGCCAGCCTGTCGACGTGTATTTGGTTATTCGCCAGACCGACGAGGCGAGCGGCGGGCAGACTATCCGCTGGATGAACGTGACGCGTTATCTCAGGAACCGAAAAGACAAGCTGAGCCGGCAGATCGTGTTCGAGGGTGAGAAACTCGACATGGCAGCCGTCTGGAAGGTTCGAGATCGG
>CBFHBI010000063.1:0-8754 GCA_965653755.1 uncultured Blastocatellia bacterium | reverse complement strand
GCGCTTATCATAGCCGATGGGTCCGAAGTCGTCGCGGTGCAGTTGATTGAACTGAATACGCTCGGAAGCTTCGATCGCGTTATAGACGCGAATGGGAATCGCAACCAGCAAGAAGCGAATGTGGCCTTTCCAAATCGATCGCATCGGGCATCCTCATGTAACGCAATCTGTTAGATTGCGCGGTTTTGAACTCACGCAAACTGACGGTTTGCGCTACAGACACAAACGCGGGCCGTCGCGCCCGCATCCTGGTGGGCCACCATGGCCCAACCTAGCCCGGAGATTATGAAGTCACCGCGCCTCTCAAGTAAAGACAATTTATTTGACCCAGTTTGCAGTGGACGACATCGTCGGCAGGCGCAATATCTTGTGTCCGGCGATTGACCGGCTCGGCCCGACCACTTATGCTTTGTGAGCTTAACTGCTGAACTTGAACCTCCGATGCGTGAATGTCCCCGCTGTGAAACCTGTTTCGAAGACGAAACTCTGATCTGTCCCGACGACCAAAGCAAGACCAAGACGACGCTACCGGGGACCACGCTGCTCAACTCGCGATACCGATTGGTGAAACGCCTGGGCCGCGGGGCGATGGGCCAGGTCTATCTGGCGCGCGACGAACCCGGCGAGTCGCGGTGAAAACAATTCGGCCCGACGTGCTTTCCGACGAAGATTTGCAGGAAGGCGAAGCGATAGCGCGGTTCGAACGCGAGGCGCGGACGGCAGCGTCGATTCAACATCCGAACGTCATCGACGTGACGGACTTCGGGAAAAGCGAAGAAGGCGTCTTCTTTCTCGTGATGGAATACGTCGAAGGTGAATCGCTTTATCAGTTGCTGCGACGTGAAGGAACGATTTCGGTGCCACGCGCGCACAGTCTGCTCAAGCAGATTAGCGCCGGCGTCGAAGCCGCGCACGACGAAGGCATCCTGCATCGGGATTTGAAACCCGCGAACGTTTTTATCGTGCAGCGCAAGAAGAAGGACGGTTCAATCGCCGGCGACGACATCGTTAAGGTGGGCGATTTCGGCCTGGCCAAGATCATCAGTCAGAGCCTGGCCGGCGTCACGTCGGGAAGTGGGCCGGCGTCGCGTGGAATTCTCGGCACGCCTGAATACATGGCACCGGAACAGATGCAGGCGGGCGCGACGCTCGACGCGCGCGCTGACGTTTATGCTCTGGGCGCGATGGCTTATCACATGTTGGGCGGTCGGCCACCCTTCACCGGCGAGATCATGCAAATCTTCGCTTTGAAGTTGACGCAGGACGCGCCGCCGCTGAGCACTCTGCGCTCGGATGTGCCGCCGGTCGTCGAAGCTTCGGTGATGCGCGCCTTGAAACGTGAGCCGGAAGGACGTCCCGCGAACGTCGGCGAATGGTTTAGCGATTTCAACGAGGCATTCAATAGCGCATCGATTACTCCGGAGAAAGGCGAATCGCGCGTGGTGATCATGGCGCCCGCCGGCGCCGAGGTTTATGTCGATGATGAACGGCAGGGAAGCATCGGCCGTTCAGGCCGAGTCATTCTGAAATCGATTCCGCCAGGCAAACACGTCTTGCGGGTGGCCCATGCCGGCGACAAAGACGACGAACGCGTTATTGAAGTTCGACCCGACGCTGATGAACAGATCATCCAGGCCCAATTCAAGTCAACGCCCTCGAGCGGTCTCTCACCATCGCAAGGTGGCAGCCTCGGCAGCGTGTCCGGCGTACAGATTAGTGCCCCGGCTGTCGTTGCCTGCACGAGATGCGGCGCGCGCTTCGCTGCCGGAACAAAGTTTTGTGGGCGTTGCGGCAACACGAGCTTTGACGTCGTGACCGTTGAAGGTTCGGCCCAGCCGCGAACTCCCGTAGCTAGTCCATCATATCCCAGCCTTAATCAACCGAGCGCAGGCGGCAGATTGACCTCCATGAGATGTACCCGGTGCGGGGTAGAACAACCTTCGGGAACGAAATTCTGCGGACGTTGCGGCGCCTCAATGGGTGGCGCGGCGATCGCGTGGAATCCGCCACGGCCGGTTGAAGTCGTGTGTGGGAGTTGCGCCGCGACCTATCCGTCCGGCACAAAATTCTGCGGACGCTGCGGTCGATCGCTATAATTCCGGTAACGCGCGACTCCAACGTGCTCTCTTGAAAAGTCAAACGGCATGTCAAGGCATGCGCACCGACTCATTGCTTGAGAGAGCAACGGCATCTCGTATAGACTTGCGCGCGACTTGAACGCGAGTTGCGCGCGGGCAGCCGCTCGCTATCGCTCGCGGTTCTGATACGCGAGGACCCCTATGAAGCGATGTCCCCAGTGCAATCGAACCTATTCCGACGACGCGTTGAGTTTCTGTCTCGATGATGGCTCGCCGCTTGTCAGCGCGGCGGCGCCGTCGTCTTTTGATCCGAGCGCGACCGTGCAATATCCGCAGGGACGTGACACCTCTCCGCCGCCGACGATTGCCTACACCGGACAGGCTCCGCCGCCGGGTCAGCCCCCGCCGGCGTGGTCGCCGATGCCGCCGGTCGCAGCCCAGAAGCGCAGCGTCTGGCCTTGGCTCTTGGGCATCGGTGCGGTGATGGTGTTTCTGGTAATTGGGTTGATTATCGTGATCTTCGCGGTGGCGAGAATTACGAACACGAACAGCAATCACGTCGCGAACACGAACACCAACACTAACAGCAATCGCAACGCGAATCGCAACACGAACTCGAACCGAAACACGAATGACAACACCAATTCTAATTCGAACGAAAACGCGAACACTCGGTCTTCGTTGACGAATTTCACCGACGATTTCTCAGACCAGTCGTGGTGGACCGGTACCACGCCTTATGTGCACATCTGGTATGACAACGAGGAATATCACATGCGGGCGGTCCCCGGAAAGTATTACGTTGTGTATTCTCCTCCCGATAAGCCACAGTACGGCGATGAGAACGCCACGGTTCGCGTCGGTACGCGAAGCATTGACGGGACTCCTGCGGATACTGGATATGGTTTGGTTGTGCATGGTGAAAAAAAGAACGACACCCTGGAAGACTACGCCTTCCTGATCTATAACGGCACAAATCCGAGGTATAAGATCGTTCTCCATCGCGGCGGCAACGAAACCAAGATGGTTGACTGGACCTCCAGCAGCACCATTCGCACAGGCACGCTGCCGAATCAGCTCGAGGTGCGCATCCGCGATAAGAAGATGGACTTTTACATCAACGGGCAGTTCGTGACCTCCGTGGTCGATGAGGCCGGATATAAGCGCGGACGCGTTGGGTTTTATACCAGCGGCACCGGTGAAGTCGCCTTCGACGATTTGGAAATCAGCAAGTGATACTGCCGCAATGCGCGTTACCCTGAGAGTTTTGGAAGGGCCTTACCGCGGCCGCGAATTTACTTTCGATCATCACGACACGTTTCTCATCGGCCGCAGCGACAACGCGCATCTTTATCTGCCTGACGATCGATTTTTCTCTCGCCACCACTGCCTATTGGAGATTGCCCCGCCGCGTTGTTTTCTGCGCGACCTTGGCTCGACCAACGGCACTTTTGTAAACGGGCAGAAGGTTTCGGAAGTATTCTTGCGCAACGGCGATCGTATTCAAGGCGGCCAAACCGTCCTTGAGGTGCAAGTCCTTTCCGATCCTGTTTCAGACGACAGCGGCGACACGCCCAACTTGGCCGGCTCGACGATGTTGACGGTTGAATGCGCGAATTGCGGCCGTCGCGATCGGGCCGAAGCTCCGGCCGGCGAAAACCTTACGTTCATCTGCGAAGAGTGCCGTGAGGAGTTGCGCGAACGTCCGCAGCCGCTTCCCGGTTACGAAACGATCAAGGTGCTGGGACGCGGCGGCATGGGTTGCGTCATTCTCGCGCGCGATCAAATCGACGGTAGTCAGGTGGCAATCAAGACGTTGCTCCCCGAAGTCGCCGTAGCCGATAAGTCTCTCCGTCGTTTCCAGCGCGAGATCGAAGTTGCGGCTTCTTTGAATCATCCGAACATCGTTCAGTTCGTTAAGAGCGGAACGCACAACGGCGCAGTCTATTTGGTAACCGAGTACGTCGAAGGACAGGATGCCGCCAGAATGGCCGATGCCCAGGGCGGACGACTGCAGGTGCGCGACGCCATCCAGATCGTTTTGCAGGCGCTGGATGCTTTAGCGTACGCACATGCGCGCGGCTACATCCATCGCGACATAAAGGAATCGAATATTCTGGTCGCCGGCAGGACACCAAACCTTACCGCCAAGCTAACTGACTTCGGATTGGCCAGAAGTTTCACCCAAACCGGAATGAGCGGCATCACGATGGCCGGCGACATGGCCGGCACGTTCGCATACATGCCGCCGGAACAGATTCGCGATTTTCGAAACGTACAGCCGACGGCCGACATTTACGCGATTGGAATGACCGCCTACAGTCTGCTGGCCGGAGACATCGCCCTCGACCTTGGTCCGAGCAGCGATGTCGCCGGCGCGGTGCGAGCGATTTTTGACGGGCAGATAATTCCACTGCGCAGCCGAGTTCCGGATATTCCTCAACAACTCGCCGCAATAATCGAACGAGCCCTGGTTCGCGACCCCGCGCAACGCTGGCAGACGGCTGCCGCCATGCGCACAGCCCTGACACACACAGCATAACGGCGTGCCTGGATCTTTGGTCTTTGGGCTTTGAACTGGCCTATGAGGCCCAACTCAGTTTCAAAACCAGGACGCACAATCCAAAGATCAAAATCCAAAGTCCAAAGATCATGTTTCGCTGGCGCAACCTTGCTCGCCTTACGAGCATCCGTTAAGATTGCAAAACGACGTCTTCGTCGCCGTAGCGAGCTAGGGTCCCCGCGGTTTTGAAGTCCTGTTTCAGTGAGGTACTAAGTGAAGCACAAATTTTCTTTGGCGCTGGTTGCGCTAATCACGCTTTCGCTGGCTATTCCGATTTTCGTTTTTGCCCAGCAACCCAATCAGGCTTCGGGCCGCAGCGCCGGCAGAACTGAGCCAACCGCGGCCAGCCGCCGGCCGGGTACGCGGTCCTCGGGCACGACGATTCTGACAATCGATCAGGATTTCCAAAATGCTCTGGCCACCATTCGTCAGAATTACGTTGACGGCAACAAGCTTGATCTGAATAACGTTTACAAATCGTCGATCACCGGAATGCTGCGGAGTCTGGATCCGCACTCGAACTATTTCGATCGCGAAGAGTTCGAAGAACTGAAGACGGACCAGCGCAGCGAGTACCTCGGCATTGGCGCGACCATTGTTAACTACTCGATCGGCGATTCAGTCGATACGTACATCACCGCCACGTTCGATCACGCGCCGGCCTGGAAAGGCGGCTTGCGCTATGGCGATCGCATCGACGCAGTGGATGGTGTGTCGATGCACGGGAAATCTTCGGCTGAAGTTCGCGACAAAATTCGTGGACCGCGCGGCAGCCATGTGAAAGTGACCGTCACGCGCGCGGAGACAGGCAAAGTCGAAACGGTCGAGATTGTTCGCGACGCCGTCCCACAACCGTCGGTGCCCGATTACTACTTTATCCGCCCCGGCGTCGGTTATATCGACATGACGCGCGGCTTTAACTACGACACCGCGGAAGGACTTCAGGACGCCCTCGAGCATTTGCATCAACATGGATTGAACTCTCTGGTGCTCGATTTGCGGGGCAATCCCGGCGGGTTTTTGGATTCGGCGATCGCGGTCGCGAGTACGTTTCTGCCAGAGCGCCAGGTCATCCTCACGCAAAAAGGACGAAACGGCCAGAACGACCTCGTGAAGAAATCGAACAATCCCGATCCTGATCGCACGCCGCTGGTAATCCTCGTCAGCGAGTCCACGGCATCTGCATCTGAAATCGTTGCCGGCGCCCTGCAGGATCACGATCGCGCGCTCATCGTGGGCCAGACCAGTTTCGGCAAAGGCCTGGTCCAGAGCATCATTAACTTGCCTGAAGGCGCAGGTCTGACGCTGACCTCGGCGAAGTACTACACGCCTTCGGGCCGCCTGATTCAGCGCGATTATTCCGATGGTGGCTGGTACAACTACATGTCGCACGGCGGCTTACTTCACGACGAGAAGGGCGACAAGCCCGCCGGGCCCGCCTCGCGCACCGATACCGGCCGGCCGGTTTACGGCGGCGGCGGCATTACGCCGGACGAGGCAGTGAAACCGGGTTTACTGACCAACATTCAGTTTCGCCTGCGTGATCCGCTCTTCTTCTTCGCGAAGGATTTGGCTTACGGTCGCATCGCCGGACTCAGCAACTACAAAGTCGATCGGCCAATTGAATATGACCATGACATCACGGCGAGCGATTTTCCGATGAACGATGCCGTCTTTAATGCGTTTAAGGAATATGTCGCCAAGGACGCGAATTGGAAAGCGTACGCGCCGCAGCTCGATCGCAATCGCGCTTACATCGAGCAGCAGTTGCGCTATCAACTGGCGACCGCCGCGTACGGAACGGTGGCGGCGCTGCAGGTGCTGACCAAGGACGATCCGCAAATCGTGAAAGCGATTGAACTGGTCCCGCGCGCAAAAGACCTGGCGATGGCGGCCATGCGAGCAAGACTGGCGCAGCCGTAATCCGCGAATTCAATTATGTGAGATGGAGAGGCGGGCGATTTGCCCGCCTTTTTTTGCGGATAGTGCGCTCTAGCGGAACAGGTACGGAGAGTTTGCGACGAACGGTTTCGGGCGGCCTGCCAAAATGCCCTGCGCCAGCTTCAACTGGGCCATCAAGCGGATTTCCGGCCGCTCGAATTGTCCCGCGATGCTAACCGCCCGATCGAAATCGCACCAAGCAAAACCGGGCGCGCCGTCAGCCAACTGCGTCAACAACAATCCCAGTTCACCTTCACTCGACATGTTCCATTCGCCGTCGCGCAGATGATGATTCTCGTAGCCATCCAGCTTGGCCGCCGCGCTAATCAACTCGTTCAGTTTCGGCACTAACGATTCCATCATCGAGAGTCCGCGGCTGTCGTTGTCAAAACAATACGTGGCAGCTAGTATCATCTGCGCTTCAAGCGGATCTTTTCCTGGCCTCATCGTCTCGATCATTCCTGCCGCCCGGTCCCGCAGCTTCTGAGCTTCTTTTCGGTCCGTGTTGGCAATCTGGCCGGAAGCAAATAATAAGTAAAGGAATTTCTCGCGAGTGTTTGGGAGCGAATCCAGCATCGCTTGAACATTCCTTAGCATGTCGCGAAATTCAGCCAAGTCTTTCTGGCTGCGATCGATCATTTCCAGCATCTCTTGACGACGCTGAGGTTCGCCCGGGAAATCGTTCGCGATTTTTCGTGCTCGTTCAATATCGCCTGACTCCATCGCTTTGTGTGCCGCGCGCAAATAGATATCGGCCTCCATTTGCGGGTACTTCGACGTCAACGCCAGAATCTCTTCGACGGTGCCTTCCTGCGCCACGTCGTTCAGTTCGTAGTAGTTTCCATAATCGCGATAGTCCTCCGAGAACCACTGTTTAAGACCAGCCGCGCGGGCGTGATCAACTCGCTCGATTAATGGAGTTAGCGTCGCTATTTCACGGCAATAGTAGCTTCGCTGACCGTCTTCATCGTCTGTAATCTTGTTAGCACAGCCTAGTTTCGCAGCAGCGTTAGTGAAGACCGTGATCAGCCCCCGAAACGCTGACTCTTCGATTACTGGTGGCGCCAACGAACGGGCCAGATGCTCGGCGAAATAGAAATTCGACCCGTCACGAATCAAGTCACTGTCCTTGAGTTGGGCGACGATGTCCTGATACAAAGCCAATCCTTCATCCTTATGTTTGCGAGTAAGCCGAAGGAGCACCGGGATTTGGTCGTCGCGAAGTCCATGCTCAAGCGATCTCTGGGCCAGTTTAAGTGCTACCTGAGTACTGTTTGCGGCAACTTGATTTGCCAGTTGCAATTCGAGCGCGCGTTCGATTTGGTGCGCGTATTCCCGACCCTTCTGCGTCAGTTCCGGAGGTTCAGTAGCTTTAAAGAATGCCAGCGCCAACTCAGCATCGTGCTTTGCAATTCGCTCGACCGTATTGACTCGCAACTGCAGAAAAATCATACGTCGCAGTTCGTCGGCTGCTTCATCGCCGCTGGGTTCACTTTGCATGCCGGCATTCAAATCCGCCTGAACTGACAGCAACAAAGTGCGCGCGCGCGACTCATCATGATCCCAGAGCGAGTCCGCGATGTTTGAGGCCAACCGGGCTCGATTTTCCGGCGATTGCAAAATACTGAGTTGACCGGCGAGCGATTCCAGAAGCTCGAACGCCTTCTGTCGTAATGCTTCGTCGGCTTCACTCTTTTGGGTTGAGTTGGTTTGCTGTGCCCGTGCCGCTGAACAGCAAAGCGCGATGAGGAACAACATTCGGATGCACAACGGAAGGTGCGTCATATGGAAGTGCCGGCGACGTTTATGCGCGGTTGCCCTTGGTCATTCGTAGCTCAGCGCATCGACCGCGTCCTGTCGCGCGGCGCGCAGCGCCGGATAGAGTGCGCCGATGGAACCGCCGATCAATCCGACAATCAGCGAGATCGCAATCCACCTGGGTTCGACGTCGACGATCAGAGTCGTTGAGCGCTCGACGAAGAAACGCACCAGCAGCATCAGCAATACACCCATGCCGACTCCGAGTACGCTTACCAGAATCGCTTCCTGTTCGATCACCCAGGCGATCGAACGCTTCGACATGCCGAGCGATTTTAGGATGCCGATTTGGCGCGTGCGTTCGGTGACGGTGGTGTACATCGCCAGCAGGATTACCTGCGTGCTAATCGTCGC
>CBFHBI010000062.1:0-8783 GCA_965653755.1 uncultured Blastocatellia bacterium | reverse complement strand
AGTCGGAGTAGGAATGACTATTACTAATCACCCCCTCCAGAGATCCGGACGAGCGCTGCTAACGCATCCGGCTCCTGCCTTAGGTAATGACGCCAAGTCGCCTGAGCGGATAAGGGTGATGCAGCGTGGGCGGTGGCAGCCAACGGTTAGCCAAACGGAACATCTGCTCCCAAGTAAGTCGGCGAGTCTGGCTGCGACGCCTGAGCGTCCAGTACCAGTCGCGGACTACCTGAAAGCGAAACGACGCCAGCGAGTGCTGGTTCGCAGGCACCCCAAAGTACCGGTTGTGTCCTTCCACCACAGACCGAAGCCATTTACCCACTTCGGCCACTCGATGGTGCATTCGTTTACGAAGTTCCTTTCTGACTTCCTTCAGCTTGGTTCGTTTCCTCTTACTCATCGTGCGCCGCAGCACCGTGAACATTCCGTTGCTCCGCTTCTTAGCGCAGATATGCGTGAAGCCAAGAAAGTTGAATGTCTCGGGCTTCCCTCTTCCGCGTCGCTTTCGATTGTTCGCTGCGTGAAAGCCGAACTCGATAACGCGCGTTTTCTCGGGATGCAGTTTCAGCTTGAACTTGGCGAAGCGTTCTGCCAGCTCTTGATGAAACCGCACGGCATCCGACTGGTGCTGAAAACCCACCACGAAGTCATCGGCCCAACGAACGACGATTACGTCGCCCTTGGCCTTTGTCTTTCGCCAGTGCTGCACCCAGAGGTCGAACGCATGGTGCAGATAGATGTTGGCCAACAGAGGCGAGGCACTGCCGCCTTGTGGCGTTCCTTCTTCACTGCACGACCACTCGCCTTGCTCCAGCACGCCCGCGTTCAGCCATTTACGAATGAGCCGCACGACGCGCTGGTCAGCTACCCGGTGCTCGATGAACTTAATCAGCCACTCATGGTCCAAGCCATCGAAGAACGAACTGATGTCGCCATCGAGTACCCATTCCACCTTTCTCGTCAGCAACGCGACGTACAAGGCATCAAGCGCATTATGCGGACTCTTGCCCGGCCGGTAGCCATACGAGAAACCAAGAAAGTCAGCTTCGTAGATGCCATTCAACACCTCGACCGTCGCGCGTTGGACAAGCTTGTCTTCCAACGTCGTGATGCCGAGCGGTCTTTGCCGCCCATCATCTTTGGTGATGAAAACTCTACGCACTGGCTTGGCTCGGTAAGCCCCACGCCGCAGCCGCGCAGAGAGGTCTGCAAGATTGCTCTCCAGATTCTCTCCGTACTGACGCCACGTTTCCCCATCTACTCCCGGAGCCGCATCACGCTTCAGCGCAAAGTACGCTTCACGCAAAGTGCTCAAGTTGTAGATGTGATGCATGAGGCTGGTGAACTTCGCCTTCTTATCTTTCACGGCTGCTTGCCGTATCCGCGAGAGCGCACTTTGCACGAGCGCCCGGTCCAGTGCCCGGTTCGTGTTTTGCCCCGGCGGTTTCCCTTTGGCCAGACCCCTTCGCTCCACTCGCTCCGCCGTCGACGTGTCACTATTGCTCGACGCGCCAACTTTGTTCGCGGGCTTCGTCACTACTACGGGTCTGTCCGACTTCCTGCGTCCGTTCATCATCGTCGTACGTCCTTAGACTTCTCGATGCGTTCCCAGCGTGCCGGCTGGGATGAACGCAGGATCTCCCGGTTCTCGCGCAGGTTGCTTCCATGCATGCCTGGGGTCTCTGACCTCGCGGGATACCAATGCTCCTCGCTAAAGCGGAACGTTGGTTGTGGCCTTCCTCTTACTCCTAGAGAGTCGGCATCCCGAATGTCGATTATTTCGCGGCTCAATACCCAGCCTGCACTTTCCCCTGTCAACGCTTCGACTGCGTTCTTACGAGCGCCGCCGCATGACTCGGGGTCGTCACGGTTAGCTAGACCTTTAACGTTTGAAACTTTCATTCAATACAACCTGCCGGTTTATCCCGGCGCACAGGAGCAGAAACAATGACTAAAATGCTTTCAACGATGGTGTTAATCGGATTGGCCGTATCAACTGCTGGAACAAGTCCGCGAAAGATCGAACAAGTACCAGATCAGCGCGCTGTCGCGATTACTTTCGATGATTTGCCGGTTGCGTCAACTCGCAATGACATTGACAGCTGGCAAGAGACGACTACTAAACTGCTCTTAACGTTGAGCCGGAACCGAGTGCCCGTGGTCGCGTTCGTGATTGGAAGCAGGCTGCTCGTTAACGGGTCTCCAGATCAAGCGCGGCTAAACCTGCTCAAAAGATGGCTGGATGCTGGATATGAACTGGGAAATCACACATTTTCGCATCAGTCGCTGAACTCGATTCCACTCAAAGACTATGAAGCAGACGTAGTCCGTAATGAGGAGATAATTAGGCCGTTGCTTTCCCGACGTCACGTTCATCTGCGTTACTTTCGCCATCCCATGTTACATACAGGCCGATCACTTGAGGTAAAGCGCCAGTTCGAATCCTTCCTGTCGGAACGCCGTTACACCATCGCACCGGTCACGATTGATAATTCAGATTGGATATTTGCACGGGCTTACGAGAATGCGCGCGACGCAAACGACTCGAAATCTTTGAACCAGGTGGCCGCTGCTTACGCGCCGTATATGGCCTCGAAGGTTGATTATTACGAGGAGCAGTCCCTCAAATTATTCGGGAGGCGAATAAGGCAGATTCTGCTGGTGCACGCGAATTCAATTAATGCGGATCACTTCGGCGAACTGATCACGGAACTTAAGAACCGGGGATATAGATTTATTACGTTGGAAGAGGCTTTAAGGGATCCCGCCTACTCCTCGTCAGATACATTCACCGGGCCGGCCGGCATCTCATGGCTCGACCGGTGGGCGCTGACACGAGGCGTTCCCCGCGGGTTTTTTGCAAAGGAACCGCGGACGCCGGAATTTGTAATGAAGCTCGCGGGGGTAACTTCGGAGTAAATCTCGAACATTCGCTTACAAGAGGCGTGGACCAAGCTGATCGGCAGCCGTTACAGCAAGTCGAAGGTAGCCGTCAACATTAGCCTGCGACATCGCGCCAAGCAGCGAATCGATTGAGCGAGGACGAGCTTCAGTTCGGACACTTAGTCGTCTTTCTTTGAAGTTGATCCCGTCCCAGTTTCTCGGCACATGCGCTGCGATTTTGGTTGAGTGGAGCCCTGGCCGATTCTCAAGATTCCGTAGCAGTTTAGGAGCCGGGACTGATTAATTTCTAACTCGGCGCAAGATTCGTCTTGTCAGTTGTTTTCTCCTGCGGCTCACGCGAACCTGCACGCCGCCATGCATAACCAGAAGTGTTTCAGAGCCCTCGTGCCGCACCTCGCTTACACGGTCAATGTTAACGATTGTCGAACGGTGCACACGGACAAACTGATGTGGATCAAGCCGTTTTGCCAAAGACGCTAACGATTCACGCAACAAGTGGCGTCCGTTGCGTGCGTGAATCGCTGCATAATAGTCGTCTGCTTCAATCCAATCGATTTCATCTGAGTTGATCACTAATTCCCCCTTCGCTCCCGGTATAACGATTCGCTGCTTCCGGCTTTCTCTCTCTTTAGCGGCTAAGAGCAATGATAGTTTGCGCGAAAGATCATAAGCCTCGTTCGATTTGAGTCGCTCACGCATGCGATTGATTGCCTCAGAAAATCTCTTCTGTTTGACCGGCTTGACTAGATAATCGAGAGCATGCGTGTCGAACGCGCGCACCGCGAATTCATCGTGCGCGGTAACAAAGATCACTTCAGGCATTTCATTCACACCGATCGTTTTCAGCACGCCGAAGCCATCTAGCACGGGCATTTGAACATCGAGAAATATTAGATCTGGTTTTAATTGACGAAGTGTATTAACGGCCTCACGACCGTTTCGAGCCTCAGAGACGACCTCGATGTCGTTATGATGGGCGAGCAGGTCCCTTATGCCCAGCCGCGCAAGTGGTTCATCGTCCGCTATGACAGCCCGAATCTTATTCATCGGTTTTTGAATGGAAAATGCACCGTAGCAACCGTCCCGCCGTCTGGCGCATTAAGTATCTCAACCGCGCCGCTATCGCCATAGAGCGTTGCGACCCGTTCACGTGTGTTACTAAGCCCAAGTCCTGCTTCTATGGCGGGCTGATATCCCGGACCATTGTCTCGTACGGTCAAGACTAAGTTGCCTTGCACTTCTGTGGCTGAAATTTCAATTACTCCGTCATCGGCACGAGCAGCTATTCCGTGCCTGACAGCATTTTCTACTAGCGGCTGAAGAATAAATTCGGGCACTAAGGCTTCACCGACGTCTGGATTTATTGCCCATTTTACTTTGAGCCGATCAGAAAATCGCACTTGCTCAATCGCAAGATACTTCTGAAGAAATGCAATCTCTTCGTTTAGCGTCGTTTCTCCTTGCGGGTTGCTTCGTAGCACGTGACGCAAGATATCACTCAGTTCTTCAAGCATTTGAGAAGCAATATCGTTGCGTTGATGTCGTACCAGTACAGTGATCGCATTGAGACTGTTGAAGAGGAAATGTGGATTCAGTTGCATGCGCAAGGCGCTTAGTCGCGCCTCTGAAAGCTGTGCGGCGAGTTTTGCTTGTTGTGATTCTCGATCTCGCGCCTCGTTATAGTAGGTGAAAGCGTAAAGACATCCGAGCATCAGTGCATAGACAAAGATCGACCAAGGCGTGGTAACAAACAACCATTCCTTATAACCGACAAGTAAATTCTCATCGCCGGGAAAATGATCTAACAACCACCCCAACAATACGCCGAAGCCGGTCCAAACCAGAGTAAAAGTGACGCAGCCCACTAGGTGAGCGGTGGCCACTCGGCTAAACTTTTCCCGACGCAACGGGTGGCGACGAGCGAGTACATATATAAGGGGCACCAGAAGACTCAGAACCAGCCAGTCAAAAAAATTAAAGACGACATCGCTCCAGTCTGTCCGACCTCGGATTGTGGAAAGCGCAAAGGAACGAACAGCGTATAAGAAGGCATGGATTACAGGCACCGCTGCGATGAGTAGCCAATATGGAGGTTTTTTATTAGCGCGGTTGAATTTCATCTGCACGCTTTCAGATCTTATTTTGTAAGATAGTTTTTTCGTCCTTTTCAACCGAAAAATTTATGCGGCATCGACGGTGAAGGACTGGCCGCTGCGAGACCGATTCTCGTTTCGCTTGTAAGTTGTTGCAATAAACAATCAGCAAATGGTACGCAATGTGCGGCGAACGGTTGGAATTGTCGCTGGATACTAACCTCATACACTGTCGCCGCACGACTACATTAAAGGGATCAATACGGTGACGCAGGCGTCAACTCAGAGCGACCGCCAAAAAACATGGACTTTAGGAACCGATTTTGAACTGGAAGGTCTGCATGCTGTTGCGGCCTCATTTTCTTGGGACTCTCACATACAACCAATTGTAGAAGCCATTTACTGCGCCAGATACGCCGTTAACTGATTATTCGTTCGCGCCATAAGAAGGAACGTTTAGTCTGATGCGTGAGTGTCCAAACATCTCGCCCAATGACAGTAGATATGAATTCTACGGGCGCGGATTTGATAGCTTTATTCGGTGGTTCTCCACCTAGGAACCTGGAGCAAGTACCAAGACATTGCGGAGTAGGTCTTGATCGAGATTCGACGAGAAAGCGCGGAACACGAAAGCGAGGTGCGAGAGTTAAACAAGCGCGCTTTCGGCGAAGATCTGGAAGCCAGAATCGTGGACGCTTTGCGTGCCAATAACGGTGCTCTGCTTTCGCTTGTGGCACTACTGGATGGTCGCGTTGTCGGCCACATCATGTACAGTCCAGTTTCAATTGATGGCGTAGCGACCGGTGCTGCGCTCGGTCCGATGGGAGTTCTACCGGAACACCAGAATCAAGGAATCGGTAGCCAGTTAGTCATCGCGGGCAATCAGGAGCTCAAAGAGGCAGCAGTCCCATTCATCGTCGTTGTGGGCCATTCTCACTACTATCCTCGCTTCGGCTTTCAACCTGCGAGCAACTATCGAGTAAGGTGCGAGTGGGACGTACCTGATGATGTGTTCATGATTCTTATTCTTGATCAGGAAAAAATGAACGGCCTAACCGGTCTGATCAAATACCGAGACGAATTCAAAATTGAATCATAAGAACGCGAAACATAATAACGCCAGTTGATCGTTGATGCCGTCAAGCAAGTCGCGAATTCTGTGCGAAATGAAATAAAGAGAAAGGATGTTTCAAGTGAAGAACCGCGTACTTACTCTCGTCTCCTTGTCAATTTGCTTCAGTGTGAGTCAAGCGCAGTCCGTCGCGGCTCAACAAACCGACTTCACCGAACTTGAAAAGGTCGCACGGGAAGAAATGAGAGCGAGTGATATCCCTGGCGCGGCCATCGCAATCGTTCGCGGCGACAAGATCTTATTAGCCAGGGGCTTCGGTGTCGGAAGCGTCGAAACAAGTATTGCGGTCACTCCCGACACACTCTTTCGACTTGGTTCAACAACCAAGATGTTCACAGCGGCAGCGTTGGTGCAGATGGAGTTTGATGGCAAAGTTGATTTTCATAAACCAATCGGCACTTACGCACCTGGCTTGGATAAAGCCGTCGCAGAATTGACACTGGACCACTTGCTGAGTCACACAGCTGGACTTCTGATGGCGGGATATCACTAACTATGAGAATCGGGATTCACTAACTTTGAGAAAAGGCTTCTAAGTTGTTGTAAATTGGTCGGCGGAATTTCATGAACTATGAGAACCTAGAATTTTCATCTCGGTTCTCATAGTTAGTGATATCCCCACCATGGTTATTGATATCCTCTGCTCGACGACAAGGCTTTGCCCTAAATAGCCTATCGAACAAAATCAAAGTATCTTCACAACAGGCTTAGCGGTTGAGTTCTGGCGGTTCAGGGCGAGGCACCATCCTGTGTCGCTTTGTTGAAGGCGCCCCGGTTTGTATTAGATTTCTGGGCAATCTAACAGTCGTTTGCAACTCTTCCGGTCAAGTGTTAATCCTATGGCAGATTCGCAAGATCATTTGGTATTCGGTCCCTTGGTTAACGCATCTTCTGACCAGGACATAATTTCGATTATCGGCTGACCGTCAGATTCTTCCCTTCAACACTTCACACTGGTTCCGCGCGAGAACCTTGCGCAACGTCGCCAAAACTGGAAATACTACAACCTCAAGTTATGAGCTGGACCTCGTCACACCTTAAGTGGTTGGTTGACACAGGAGAGCGGCTAGAAACCGCTGATGGCAAGTCTGTGGAAATCTGGGAATTGCGCCACGAGAAAGACACGGGAATCTTGGCCGCGTGGGCAAAGCATTTTCGGAATCACTATTGTTTGGATACCGACATAGATTCGCTAAGAGCAGGATATGGCTATTCGCGTTCCGAATATTTAAATCGAATCAAATTTCCCGATCCACATCTCGCCCCAGGACCTAGTATTCGAGCCGGAGATTTCGGAGAAATCCTCGTAGCGGACTATCTTGAATACGTGCTGCACTATTGGGTTCCTCGTACTCGATTTAGCGACAAAACCGTCCGCAACGAATCCACGAAGGGTTGCGATATCGTTGGATTTAAATTTCGCCGCGATGGTTCTGAGGACAAAGCGGATTCAATAGCAATCTTCGAGGCAAAGACTCAATTCTCAGGCCCTACACCCAAGCCCCGTTTGCAAGACGCTATCGATGGCTCCGCCAAGGATGAACTGAGAAGAGGAGAGTCGCTTAATGCTATCAAACAACGGCTCCTCGACAAGCAAAAGCCAGAGGAAGCGACACGAATCGATATGTTTCAAAATCCGGTCGACAAGCCGTACAAAGAAGTCTATGGAGCTGTAGCGCTGTTATCTACTACCGTTTTCGACATCAAGACTGTCTCTGAAGCTACTGGAGCGACTCATCCGCATCAGAGCGACTTATCCTTACTGGTCATTCGCGGTGATGACATGATGGCGGTTGTTCACGAACTGTACAAGAGGGCCGCAGATGAAGCCTGAATCTACATCGACGAAGCTCCTTAGCATCACGCGCGCAAAGGCTAAGATGTACGAGTTTGATGTTCCAGCGGATTATCATATTCGAATCGCTGATAATCCAGCTCGTTTACTCACACTTGCTGTAGGTCTGCTCGGCGACATTGCGGCGGAGATCAATTCGGACAATCATAATTCCGATCGACTGAACGAACTCAAGGAGACCTTGAGATTTTCCGCCTACTTCTTCGATGCATAACGTCAGTCCAAGCTTAACGTTGAACTAGATTCCTATTTATTACTACTTGGCGCGACTGCATATTATCTTTGCGATCTGCCTGGGAGTGCGAGTGTATTGGCAGAAAGACTCGGAGAGAATGCTTTAGATTTGGATTGCTTAGGATTGGAGCGATTGATGTTATGGCTGCTGAGAGGACACTTCCGGGAAGCGCTTAGTCCGACTCCAGGCCCCTACCAACAAAGTATCAGTCAAATCTCACAGGCTCTCGTGCGCTTCTACGCCGATGGAAGCGGCGAGCGTGATGCGTTGACACAGAGCCAGCGACTCAGACGACAAGCATATGAGAACGGCACGCCCAGACAATTGTTGTTCGCGGACGCGACCGCTGCGTTAGTTAGGAAACGGCATCACAACTCCGCATGGTACAGCCTTCCGCGTTATTCAGGTCTCTCATCAGTTACCTGGTCGCCGATACTTCGGAAGTCATCCTTCATGCGTGAGCTTTGGCCGGCGCAACACTTACTTGGACAACGCGGGGTCTTTCAAGGAATCTCAGCCACTGTACAAATGCCCACCAGCGCAGGGAAAACGAGAGCTGCGGAG
>CBFHBI010000061.1:0-8849 GCA_965653755.1 uncultured Blastocatellia bacterium | reverse complement strand
GGGGATCAGTTTCTGGGCCAGGACGATGAATGGTTGAGGATAGACGCCAATGAATATGATGCCGATTAATGCTGCGACCATTGCCGTCTTCAACGCGGGTGACAGCGTCAGCGGCTGTTCGTCGGCGGTCGCGTCGCCGAGGTACATCACCCGGATAAAACGGATGTAGTAATAAAAGGACACGACGATGTTGATGACGGCCCAGCCTGCTAACCAATAGGGCCAGGTCTTATGATCGACATCGCCGCGATTGAGCAATCCCCACAGCAGAAAATATTTGCCGATGAAGCCGCCGGTTCCCGGCAAACCTCCGAGAGACAACATAAAGACGGCCATCATGGCTGCCATTCCCGGCGCCTTCTGCGCCAGCCCGGTCATATCATCGACGTTGTCGCCGATGATGTTGCGGCGGCGCAGACTAATGATCACGCCGAACGCGCCCATGTTCATCAGCGTGTACACGACGAGATAGATCACCAACCCGATGTTGCCATATGAGTTGTTGGCAATAATTCCCAGCAACAAATAACCGGCATTCGAGATCGATGAATAAGCAAGCAACCGCTTTGAATTTTCCTGGGTAATCGCCGCCCAGTTGCCGACGACAATCGTCAACGCAGCGACGATCCCAAGCAACGGCGCCCAATCAACTCGCATAGGAGCCAGCGCGACGAAAAATATTCGCGCGTAAAGCGCGAAGCTCGCGGCTTTCGATCCGGTCGAGAGAAACGCAGTGACCGACGTCGGTGCGCCCTCGTAAGCGTCGGGCGCCCACATGTGAAAGGGCACGGCCGCAACTTTGAAGAACAAGCCGGCTGCCAGAGCGATCATGCCGATCAGCAACAATGGGCGCAGCTCGCTCACGTTGCCGAGGTTCTTGCCAATCTCTCCCAGATTCGTCGAGCCGCTTAGTCCGTACACGATTGACATGCCGTACAGGAGGATGCCGGACGAAAACGCGCCCAACAGAAAATATTTCATGCCCGCTTCGTTCGAACGCCGATCGCGTTTGGTAAAGGCGACCAGCACATAAAATGTCAGGGCCATTAACTCGAGCGCGATGTAAAGCGAAATCAAATCGTAGCCGGCGCCGAGGAACATCATGCCGACCGTCGCGAACAGGATCAGCGAGTAGTACTCGCCATGTTGTTCGCGCTCGATGTCCAGATAGCGAATGGAAATGGCGATGGCCAGCGCCGCGGCGAGCAAAAAGATCGCGCGAAAGATAAGCGCGAAGCCATCGACGTGTACCATGCCGAAGAATCCATCCGCCGGTGTGAGATTGCCAAGCGAGTTAAAACGGAACGTGCCGCCCATCGCGATGAACTGCGTACCCAAAGAGATCAGCGCGAGCGCGATGCCGGCCAGCGAAAAGTAAGCAGTCCACTTGCCAAGTTTGTAAGGCAGGATGACTTCCATCACCAGCGCGACACAGGCCGCGATGGTGATGATCAGTTCAGGTGCGATCAGTTGCAGATCGCCTGGATTGAACAGCCCGGTGGTTTGAAAAAGAAAAGGCATTCGTTCGTTACAAAAATTCGATTTAATTGTCACCGGGCTTCAGCCCGATTTCCGCCGCTCCGCTGGCCCGCATGAAACCGTTTAAACGGTTTCTTAATCAGTCTTCGCACCAGCGCGCTAACGCGCGGTGTTAATAAGAGTCCACGCCTTAGGGCACCGGGCGAACCTGAATCGGCGCGCTTGTTGTGGTGATTGTCGGCGCCCCCGTAACGGTTACGCGCGGCGCTTGACCCGGAATCTGATACGTTGGTCGCACAGCTTGCACCAGTGCGTTCACAGGCTTCTCGATATATCTCAAGAATGGCCCGGGATAAACGCCAATCCACAACGACATCACCACCAGCGGCAACATGTACGCCCACTCGCGGCCGTTCAAATCGGGCAACGTCTTGTTCTTTTCGTTTTCGATCTCGCCAAAGAACATGCGCTGATACAGCCAGAGCATGTAACCCGCATTCAGAATGATTCCCAATCCAGCCCAACCCGCCCAAACCGGATTCGCTTCGAACGCGCCCCTCATCGCCAGAAATTCTGAAATGAACACCGCCAGCAACGGCAGACCGATTGCCGTCATCGCCATCGCCAAAAACACCGCCGCGTACCCGGGCATCACATGCGACAAACCGCCGAACTCGGAAACTTTGCGCGTGTGCCGTCGCTCATAAATTATTCCGACGAGCAGGAAGAGCGCGCCCGAATAAATTCCGTGATTGATCATCTGCATCACTGCGCCGTTGATGCCGTTTGGATTAAGCGCAAACAAACCAAGCATCACGATGCCCATCGATGAAACGGAGGAATAAGCGACCAGCTTCTTCACGTCGCCGTCTTTCTTCACCACGAAGTACATCGCGGCCAGCGCGCCATAGATGATCGAAACGATGGCGAGAAAGATCATGATGCTGCGCACGCCGAACTTGCCGAAGAAGGCCTCGTCCATCGAAGCTTTCGGGAACATCGGCAGGTTGAAACGATAGAAACCGTACGTTCCGAGTTTCAGCAGGATGCCGGCAAGGATCACTGAACCCGCGGTCGGCGCTTCAACGTGCGCGTCGGGCAGCCAGGTATGAAACGGCCACATCGGAACTTTGATCGCGAAGCCGAGAGCGAAAGCAAAGAACAAAAGCACCTGCAGCGTGCCCATCGGCAAAACCGATCCAATCGCCTGCATGTAGATGATGCTGAAATTTCCCGTGCCGTTGGCGTTCGCTGCCTGCAACGCGTTGTTGACCATTCGCGCCGCGCTGTCATTGCCCGCCAGCAGACCTATCGCCTGGCCCGCCTTCGCCGTCAAAGCTGGATCCTGCGTCAGGAAATACATCTTCAAAACGCCGAGCAGCATGACGACCGAGCCGACCAGCGTATAGAGGAAAAATTTGATCGCTGCGTAAAGGCGATTCTCGCCGCCCCAGATTCCAATCAGGAAGTACATCGGGACCAGCGAGACTTCGAAGAACAGATAGAAGAGGAACAGGTCCATCGACGAGAAGACGCCGAGCACCATCGTCTGCAACAAGAGCAACAGTACGTAATATTCCTTTTCGCGCTTCGCGATGTACTTCCACGAAGACAGCGCCGCCAATACGCCGAGAAAAGTCGTCAGCACAATCAACAGCACGGCCACGCCGTCGGCGCCCATCTGATAGCGCGCGCCGATGACCGGAATCCATTGATGGTCTTCGAGGAATTGAAATCCGCCAGTGGTGCGGTCATAACCAAATAGCCAAAGCGAAATGATGAAGTCGAGCGCCAGCCACGCCGTGGCAAACTTCTTGATGATTTCGTTTTGACCCTTCTTAAAGCCAAACAGAATCAGAATCGAGCCCACCGCCGGCAGCCAGGTGATGATGGAGAGAATGTTGTTTTTGAACACGTCAGTCCTCTTGTTTGTGTCAGAAGCCCGACCGTAATGGAGGGCAGCTTACCAATTAGGTTCCTTTACGACACGCGTTATGCCACTCGCCTTTCCTCACGGTTGGGTCTCTGACACTAAGAACTCTTGATGAAATACAAAACGATCGCCACGAGCAATCCAATCACCATCACCAGCGCGTAGTTCGCGGTCAAACCTGTCTGCGCTGCGCGCACGATCGGCGACATTAAACGAATCACAAAATTCGCGATCGTGTTGACCAGGCCATCGACAAAATATTTGTCCGTCAATCCGGTGACAGTGCTCGTAAATCGCGTCAGCCACGCCGAACCGTTGACGCCGCCATCGACGATCTTTGAATCAAAGCCAAATACGAGCCGCGCCAGATCCATCGTGCGTCGCGTAACGGTCAAGCCATAGAATTCATCGATCCAATATTTGTGGTAGCTGGCTTCATATAAAGGTTTGAGCCGCGTCGCCCAAATGTCTGCTAGTTGCGGACTCTTTATATAAAAGAGCAGCCCGAGCGCAATGCCGAAGCCTGCAACGATCAGTGAGATGATAATGAACACCCATTCAGTCGCAGTTTCGCTGCCAAGCTTCGCTTCGACCGCGTGCGCAAGATTGAAGGCTCCTTCGCGCGAACCTTCTGACGTTTGCCGCGCCGATTCCGCCGGCGACTGAAGTTCAACCGATACTTTTGTTTCGACGCGTTCCGGTTTGCCAAATTGTCCCGTCTCTTTATTCCAAATCACCGGATTCAACCACGTAACGATATTCATCCGTCCGCCGACTTCTTTGCCGCCGGTGAACGCGGTACTGATTCCTACAAAGCCACCAATCGTCGCGAGAATTGCCAGCACCACTAGCGGCACCCACATCGATTTCGGCGATTCGTGCGGCACGTGTGCGTCGTGAGCTTTCGTCGGATGTTCTTTCTTCTGCGCGTGGCCTTCGTGCTCCATGCTGTGCGCATGTTGGCGAAATCGTTCTTCGCCCCAGAAAGTCATCGCCATCAAACGCGTCATGTAGAACGCGGTGCACGTCGCGGCAATCGTTCCGACTAACCAAACTAACCAACCCAGCGGAATCGCAGTCGTCGAGGCTGCGTTCCAAAGAATTTCATCTTTCGACCAGAAACCGCTGAACGGAATGATGCCGCAAATCGCCAGCCAACCGGCGAGAAACGTCATGTAAGTGATCGGCATGTATTTCTTCAAGCCGCCCATCTTGCGCATGTCCTGCTCGTGATGCATGCCGTGAATCACCGAACCGGAACCGAGGAACATGAGCGCCTTGAAGAACGCGTGCGTCATCACGTGAAAAATGCCGATCACGAACGCGCCAACGCCACACGCGAGAAACATGAAACCGAGTTGCGAAACGGTCGAGTACGCCAGAACTTTCTTGATGTCGTTTTGCGTGATGCCGATCGTGGCGGCGAAAATCGCAGTGAACGCGCCGACCAAAGCCACTACCAGCATCATCGTCTGCGAATGCTGAAAGATCACGTTCGTGCGCGTGAGCATGTAAAGACCGGCCGTGACCATCGTCGCCGCATGAATCAGCGCCGACACCGGAGTTGGCCCAGCCATCGCATCCGGCAACCAGACGTGCAAAGGGAATTGCGCCGACTTGCCGCACGCGCCGATCATCAATCCCAAAGCAATCCACGACATCAGACCCCAATGGCCCAACGTTTCGACCGGATAAACGGCGGCCTTCGAAACCACGTCGGTGTATTGCGCCGTGCCGAACGTCGCAATCACCGCGAAGATTGCCAGCATGAATCCGAAATCGCCGACGCGATTGGTGATGAACGCTTTGCGCGAAGCATTTGCGGCTTCTTGCTTTTCGAAGTAGTAACCAATCAGCAGATAAGAACACAGACCGACGCCTTCCCAGCCGACAAACATCATCACGAAGTTCGAGCCCATGACGAGCACGAGCATCGAAAACATGAACAGGCCCATGTAGGCGAAGAAGCGATAAAAGCCCGTCTCGTCGTGCATGTAGCCGGTGGCGAAAACGAAGATGCAGAGGCCCACGCCGGTGACAATCAGCATGAAAATCGACGACAGCGGATCGAGCTGATAGCTCCACTGAATGCTTAGTAGTGAAGCTTTTCCTTTCAGGACATTAACTGGCTGGTTGGCGACTGAAATTGTTTGCGATGTCTCGGCCTGACCCAACGTCTGCTCCACCGCGCCGGCCGGAATCCAATTGAATGCAGCTTGAGTGGTCACATATGGCTTCGGCCACTGCGCCTCGCCGCTGCCGAAACCGTAGGAGACAACCGCGGTAAGACTGATGAGAAATGAAAGTGCCACCGTTCCGACTGCGATGCCGCCAATCAGTTTTTCTGAAAAGCGCAGCCATCGGCCAAAGATGCCGTTAAGCGCGGCGCCGGCAAGCGGTAGCAGCGGAACTAGCCAGATGAACTTATACATAGTTTCAAGTTCAAAGTTTCAAGTTTCAGGTTCGCAACTTGGAACTTGAAACTTGAAACCTGAAACCGGCGATCACCATTTCATTAAATCAATCTCATCAACCCAAATCGTTTCGCGATTGCGATAGAGCGCGATCACGATACCAAGTCCGATCGCAGCTTCAGCCGCGGCCACGACGATGATAAATACCGTGAATAGCTGGCCCGAAAGCGGATCGCCGCGGCCGGTGTCCTGCAAATAACGCGAAAACGCGATGAAGTTGAGATTCGCCGCATTCAGGATCAGCTCGATCGACATGAAGATGACGAGCAGGTTGCGCCGCGTCAGCACTCCGGCAACCCCAATGATGAAAAGAATCGCCGCGATCACCAGGAACTTGGAAAGGTCCGGATGCTTGATGCTTTCAAGTGCGGTCGTGGCCCGACTCGCTTCCTGAAATATCAAGCCGAATAATGTTGAACCCATCTGCATCCGATCTAGCCGCAGAGCGGCTACATATTTATAGAACCGGGATCAGAATCGAATTAACGTCGCTCCTTTAGGAGCGGAATATTTCGCCCATGAATGGGCGAGAAAAACCAAACTTCGTCTGAGAGCTATAAACATCTCGTGCCTACCGGCACGAAACCAAACTCAGCTTCCCGCTGTTGGCGATCTCTTTGAAATCTCGCTCAATACTTCGGGATCGACGTCATCCGCCGCGACTTCCTGTTTCAGCGTGCGCGCCAGCATCACCGATCCGATGATCGCCACCAGCAACAAAAGGCTGGCGATTTCAAACGGCAACGACGCATAAGTGTAAAGGCTAGTGCCAACGCGCGCGGTGTCGTTTGTCAGACGGCTCACCCCAGTTGCGGCTGCGGGCATTGTCGCTTCGGTCTGCGCCCGCTTCGCGTTCGCCTGCTGCAACGCCGCTTCGTCGCGCTTCTGCATCGCCGAATAGCCGCGCGGAATGGCGCCAGGATAAGCAATCAACGCAAGTGCTAATAGCCCCAAGAACACCAGCGCCGCGGTAACTTGCGCCGGCCGGTTGAAAATTGCCGCGCGCCCTTCTTCCTCCGCGCCGACGTTGACCAGCATGATGACGAACAGGAACAAAACCATCACGCCGCCGACGTAAACGAGTATCTGCACGCCGGCGATGAACTCGGCGCCCAACAGAATGAACAGCGCCGCCACGGACACCAGCGATGAAATCAGAAACAACGCCGAGTGCACCGCGTTGCGCGCCATGACGGTCAAGAGACCCGCCAGAATGGCGGCGATGGAGAAGACCCAGAAGAAGACTGATTCCCAGCCGGAAAGAATCATTGCCGATTGCCGATTGCCGATTGCCGATTTGAAATTCTCTTGCTTGCGTTTCGCAGGGAGCGAGACGCCGAAATACGTGATTGCGCAAATATCTTTGTTAGCTCATTCCCCTCTTCGAGAAGGGGTCGCACGAGTCTTGGTTTTAGCAAGGCACCTTCAATTATCATTTCCAACCAATAACCGCTCTCGTCCGCTTCTTCCTCGGCGATTCCCAACTTCGCAACAAACTCTGGTTTCGAACGGCCACGACAAGCAGCGCGATAATTCGCGCCGACCGATGTGCCTGACCTCACCAACTGCCCGCCAATGGCTCTCCCAGCGACTGTGTTCGGCAAGGCAGCCACTAATTTCAAAACTCGCAAGCCAAATTGCTTAGTACGCTTTTTCAGCTCATCAGCATTCATTGCTGGTGGAAGTCTGCTTTGACTACACGCCAATCGGAAATCGGCAATTGGCAATCGGCAATTACTTAACTCTCGTACTTCACCGTCTCTCTTCCCTGCTCGAGCATTTCCCGATTCCAAACAAACCCGGCGCGCGAGTAGGTCGCCAACTCGAAATCCTGCGTCAGCTCTAGACAATAAGTCGGGCATGCTTCCTGGCACAGCGCGCAGAACATGCAGCGCGAAGTATCGAAGATAAATTCATCCAAAACTTTCTTGCGGCGCGGCTTGCCGGCGACGACGACTTCGACGTCCATCGGAATTACGTCGATGCAATCTTCGGGACACGCCAGCGCGCACAAGTTGCAAGCGATGCAAAGCGTGTCGTGCGTCTCGGGATCCATATTTAGACGCGGCGCCCCATGAAAGCGCGGCGCTACGTCGGGCCGGACTTTCGGATATTGCTCGGTATAGATTCCCTTCCCGGCGACGGCATCTTTGTCCGTGAGCGCGCCAACATTGAACCCAAACGTCACGGCCATTCCTTTGATCAGATCGATCATGAAGAAGCGTTTCAGCTTCTGGGCGAACGTTGGTTTGGGAACTGGAACGAGTGGCATTTTCGTATCAGAAGCCCGACCGTTAGGGAGGGCTATTTACGAATCAGATTACTTCCAAGAAAACGCGTCATATATCGTGCCCTCCCTTACGGTCGGGCTTCTGACACACTCTCCACCGGCACCACCGCCGGCTTACCTTTCGGTAAATCAACCAGACGAATCTGCCGCCGCTGTTTCTTCAAATTGAAATCTCGCGCGCGCCAATTAATCAACGACAGAATGCCCGCCGTCAAGAACAAATTGCCGATTCCAAAGGCAATCGCGATCCCTTTTCCGCTCGGTGTTAACCCCAGTCCGTTCGCCAGCGATTTGATCGTGCGCATACCATTTGGATTGTCGAGCCCCTGAATCACCGTGACGGCCAGTGCCGTAATGACAATATTGATCAAGGCCGCCGGCAACATCCACTTCCAACCCAGGTCCATCAACTGATCGTAACGGAAGCGCGGCAAGGTCCAGCGCAGCCAGAAATATAAATAAAGGAGCAGCCCGGCCTTAGCCAGAAATACGATCAAGCTGATGATGACGTACGCGTTATGAAATCCGCGCGCTTCGGTCAACCGATAGACAAACGGAAAATACCATCCGCCCAGATACAAAGTCGTGGCCACGGCCGTGACCACCACCATCGCCGCATATTCAGCCATGAAAAAGAGCGACCAGCGAAAGCCCGAATATTCGGTGTGAAAAC
>CBFHBI010000060.1:0-8855 GCA_965653755.1 uncultured Blastocatellia bacterium | reverse complement strand
CGCGCGCGGATCGTCAGTGTCCTTGGTCTTATCGGTATTCTGTTTCCCCGGAATCGCAGAGATCGCGCTGTCTAACGAACGCCGCATCGCCTCCAGCTTCTGGCGCATGATGTCCATCCGCTGGACGTTGGACAGACTGGATTGCGCCTGGCTCTTGTTGTCCTTTTGCGAGAAGGCGACAGAGTTCAGCGAGATCATTAACCCAGCGGCGGCAATCGCGAAGCAAAGGCCCCGCGCAAAATTACGAACGCTGGCTCGGGTTGGCTGATAAGACATGCAAAATCCTCCAGAAGAACGGGTTGCCGGGACAGTATGGATGAAAATCCTCAGGCTTGTCGATTGATTCCGATGATATTTTCCGGCGAAAGTTTGTCCCGCTAAACCCACAAAACCGTGGCTTCGCGCAATTGGCGGAGCGCCACGGCGGGGTCGGGAGCGCCGAAAATCGCGGATCCGGCCACAATTATCTCGGCGCCGGCGCCAGTCACCTCGGCAATGTTTTCGGCATTGATGCCGCCGTCGATTTCGATGCGGGTCTTTAGGCCGCGCTCGTCAATCATCTTTCGCAGGCGACGCACTTTGTCGAGCGACTCAGGGATAAACTCCTGTCCGCCGAAGCCGGGATTCACCGACATCACCAGGACGTAATCGGCAAACTTGATTATGTCGTCGAGCGCGGCGAGCGAGGTGGCCGGATTGATGACGATACCCGCGAGCGCACCGGCGGCTTTGATGCTGCTGAGGGTGCGATGCGCATTTGGATCGGCTTCGACATGAATCGAAACCATGCGTGCGCCGGCTTTGGCAAACTTGTCCGCATACTGCCCCGGCTCAACGATCATCAAATGCGCGTCGATTGGCAACTGAGTTGCGCCGGCAATGGCTTTGACTACCGGCAGGCCGACGGTGATGTTCGGCACGAATCGCCCATCCATCACATCGACGTGCAGCAGGGAGGCCCCGGCGCGTTCGACCGTCGCAATCTCTTCGCCGAGCCGCGTGAAGTCTGCCGAAAGAATAGAAGGAGCAATCTCGATCATGACAAAAACATTTATGGTGTCGGCGTGCGCACCGGCGGGCGGCGATTCACGTTCGGATTGCTGAGCGCGCGATTCGCCGGAGTCGTGTTCGCGTTCGTTCGAGTCGGCGCCGCGTTTGAGTTGCCGTTTTCGTTTGCCGTGCGGTTGGCGTTACGGTTCCGATTCGCCACGCGGTTCGCGTTGCCATTAGCATTATCGTTCGCGTTGGCGTTCTTATTCGACGGCTTGCGCTTATTGGTATTCGAGTTCGAATTATTCTCCGAAGTGGAGTTGTTTTCCTGCCCGGTTGAGGCGCCGTTATCGTTTGTATTTGTGTTCGCCGGCTGCGAGATCTCGCCATCTTTCGTCGGCCGGCTGATATCAACAGCGACCGTCTGGCCCACCTTCACGATTTCACCGGCGTGCGGAAGTTGAATCAAAACTGTTCCAGGTTTGGCTTCGCTCGTCGCGCGTTCGGCGCGCACGCGGAAATTCAGACCCGCATCGCTAATCGTATTTTCGGCCGCGGCTTTATCTTTGCCGACGATGTCCGGCACACGCGTTTCGGAACTGCGCAGCGATAGATAAATCGCGCCGAGCAGGCCCAGCGAGAAGGCAATCGCACTCCCACTGACGATCGCGATTCGTTTTATGATAAGCAAAGTTTGGCTGATGGCAGACACGGTTGGTTAAGGGGTCGTTTGCAGCAACGCGCAGTCTAGCATGTGGTGGGCGGCGAGCGGTAGCCGCGAACTCCGTCTCGAATGGGGCAGTAGCCCGACCGTGAGGGAGGGCATAAACGTCGCGACATCAAGCCCCCCTCACGGTCGTGCTACGGCCTTCCGTCGAAGCCGCACAGCAAAGAACCCGTCAGCGTCGTCGCGCTGCGCCCAGGAGCGACAGGAGCCAGTTTCAGTGTGGAATGCCGGATGCGATTCCGGTCGCTCAATTTCGAATTCCGGATAACGGTCGAGGAAGTCGTTTACCACTGACTCATTCTCATCAGTTTCCAGCGAACAAGTGGAGTACAAGAGCACGCCGCCCGCACGTACGACCTGGCTCGCGTTCGTCAGAATCTGCTGCTGTTTCTCAGCCAGTTGAGCAATGTCGCCCGGCTGCACCCGCCAGCGAATCTCAGGATTGCGCCGCAGCGTGCCGGTTCCGGAGCACGGCGCGTCAACGAGCACGCGATCGAAAGAACGTCTAGCAAAGGGCAAGGCGCGCGTAGCGTCGTGCACAACGAAATCGATGTTGTTGACGTCTTGATGTGCCGCCAGTTCTTTCATCGTGCGCATGCGATGTTCATAGAGTTCGCAACTGATGATTTGACTGCGCGGCGCTAACGCGGCTAGCAGATTTGACTTACCTCCAGGCGACGCACAGACATCGAGCACGCGCTCGCCATCTTGAGCGCCGAGTAAGTGAGCAACGAGTTGCGAACTTTCATCTTGAAAATAGATCAGGCCCTCTGCCGATAACTTTCGCAGGAGCGCAGGCATCCCTGCCTGCGGTGCGCCGGCATCCTTGCCGGCTCCTTCATCAACGCCCGCGCGACAAGAAGTCATTCGCCACGCACCTGGTGCAATCTTGCTTTCAATCAAATCAGCACCCGCTGCTATCAACTCGCTAACGATTTCCTTCGTCGCATTTCCTGCGCGCGAAGCCTTGGCAGTGAATCGAAACGCCGACATCGCCGGTTCGTTGTTCGCGCGCGCAATGGCCGAAGCTTCGTCAAACCCAAACTGATTTTGCCAACGCTCGACCAGCCATTGCGGATGCGATGTTTCAATTGAAAGCTTCGCAATCGCATCGCTTTCACGCGCGGCTGGATCGAAAGTTGGTTCGCGTGTCGCCCTCCGCAGAATGGCATTCACGAAAGTCGCGGCGGACTTTACGCGCGCAGCTTTGACTAAATTCACCGATTCGTTGATTGCTGCAGACGCCGGTACGCGGGAAAGAAACCGCAGTTGATAGAGACCAATCCGCAGTGCAATGACCACGGGAAGATCCAGCGACTCGATTTTTCGATCAGCGAAATGTTCGATCGTTCGATCCAGCCACAATTGCCGGCGCAGCACACCGAGCACAAGCTCATGACACAGCGCTCGATCCTTCGCGTTTAGATCATTGTCGGCGCGCGCCAGCAGGGCAGATGAATAGGCTGCTTCGTCCTCGACGCGCCGCAGAATTTCAAACGCAGCGCGACGTGCAGGCGAGATTTGCATCATGAATTTTGAGCGGGATTATGTGACGAACTGCACGTCAACTTGATGAGGAATGATGCCGCGCTCGTGACCCTCGTGCAGCAAACGGCGCACCGCTTCGCGCCCACGCTCGGTGTAATCGAGCGTCAATTCGTTGACCCACATCGCGACGAAACGATCTGCAAGATCTGGGTCCATGTCACGCGCGAACTGCAGCGCATACTGCAAAGCGTCCTCGCGATTGTCGAGCGAGAAGCGGATACTCTCGCGCAACAAGTTCGAAACTTCGCGGATCGTTTCATCGCCCAAATCGCGCCGAATTGCGTTGCCACCCATCGGCAGCGGCAAGCCATTCGTGTGCTCGTGCCACCATTCACCGAGATCGAGGACCTTATGGAGACCGTGCGTCTCATAAAAAAGTTGCCCTTCGTGAATCAAAAGCCCGGCGTCGCATCTTCGTGCGACGACCGCATCGATGATCTGATCGAACGGCACGACTTCGTATTTGAAGTTCGGTTCGAAGATGCTCAACGCCAGAAACGCACTGGTCAATGTTCCCGGCACAGCGATTTTCAAACGCGATATCTGCGATGAATCGACTTCATCGTGGGCGACGACGATTGGCCCATAATTGTCGCCAATCGAAGCGCCGTGCGGCAGCAGTGCGTACTTATCGGCAACGTACGCGTAAGCATGAAAGCTGATGGCCGTGACGTCGTACGTGCCCTTGCGCGCTTCCTCGTTGAGCGTCTGGATATCTTTCAGCACGTGCGTGAATTCCAGATCACCAGTATCCAGCTTGTGAGTGGCCAGGCCGTAGAACATGAATGCGTCGTCTGAGTCCGGCGAATGCGCTAATGAAATTGTTCGTTGTTGTGTTGCGGTGGTCATAAGTTTTTCGGTGCGCACTCCTCTTGAGTGCCAGCACGCCGGAGGCGCGTACCGGTTATGCGATTGCTGCTTTCTCGATTCGATTGTAAACCGTGTCCCGCTCGACTGCCTCAAATCCCGCTTCTTCGATCAAGCCTATCAATTCAGTTTTACTCATCTTCACTTCATTGTTGGATTCGACTGAGTAACTTTCGGTCAGCTCGCCACCTTCGGTGATGGTGCCGTCCACGTCGTTCGCGCCAAAGTGCAGCGCCACCTGGGCCAGGCGTTTGCCGAGCATGACCCAGTACGCTTTGATGTGCGCGAAGTTGTCGAGCATCAGACGCGAGACGGCCATGGTTTTCAGCGAATCGATTCCCGATGGGCCCGGCAAATGCGCAAGCTGCGTGTTCTCAGGATAAAACGCCAGCGGGATGAAGCATTGGAAGCCGCCGGACTTGTCCTGTTGCTCGCGCAGGCGAATCATGTGATCGACGCGGTCTTCAAACGATTCGATGTGTCCGTAGAGCATCGTCGCGTTGGTCTTCAATCCCGCGGCGTGAGCCTTGCCGGCGAGGTCGAGCCAGCGCTGCGCGTCGCATTTGTGCGAGCAGATCATCGAGCGCGTCGGCTCGCGAAAGATTTCCGCGCCGCCTCCCGGACATGAATCAAGACCGGCATCGATCAATTGCATCAGCACGTCTTCATCGCTCATTTTGTAGAAGCGCGCGAAGTGATCCAACTCGACCATGGTGAAGGCTTTCAAGTGAAGTTGTGGATACTGCTGCTTCAAAGACGAAAGTAGATCGGTGAAATAACTAAACGGCAGCTTTGTGTTCAGCCCACCGGTGATGTGCAGTTCAGTCGCGCCTTCGCCAACGGCCTGTCCGGCAATTTTCAAAGAATCTTCGATGTTGTGGGTGTAAGCATCCGGTTGCCGCGGCGTGCGAAAGAAACCGCAGAACTTGCAATCGACATAGCAGACGTTGGTCGGATTGAAATGACGATTGACGTTGAAGTAAGTAGTGCGACCGTGCTTCTGCCGCCGCACCGTGTCGGCCAGCTTGCCAAGGGCATTCAGGTCGTCGCTATTGAACAGCGCCACTCCATCTTCGAATGAGAGGCGCTCGCTCGTCTTTACTTTCGCGCTGATATCGCAAAGTTTTGAATCGTGTGAAAAGCTCATGGAATCAATGCCTGATGAAAACAGCGCTGCCAAATGTGAGCAACAGAATCACGCTGACAAACGCATTCGTGGTAAAGAATGCCGCGTTCAACCGGCTCAAATCGTTTGCCCGCACCAGCGTGTGTTGATAAATCAAAAGCGCTCCAGTCGCTATTACACCTACGATTGCCAGCACACCCAGGTTCGTTAGGAAGTATAACGCAATCAACGTGGCGAATGCCGCCGCGTGCAAGCCTCGCGAAATCCAGAGTGATTGCGCAATGCCGAAACGCGCGGGAATCGAATACAAACCTTCGCGCCGGTCGAAATCAAAATCCTGGCAGGCGTAGAGCACGTCGAAACCCGCGGTCCAAAGCATGACCACGGCTGAAAGCAATAACGGGACCGGACTATCGATTGCGCCGCGCACCGCAATCCATGCGCCTGTGGGCGCAATCGCGAGACACCAACCGAGCACCAGGTGCGAAAGCAAAGTCCATCGTTTGGTGTACGAGTAAAGCACGATGCTGGCCAGGGCGACCGGCGACAAAAACAGCGCCAGCCGATTTAGCATCGCCGCGGCAATGAAGAAGACAGTTGCGCTGACGATGGTGAATGCCCAGACAAAAGCAACGGACAATGTTCCGGCCGGGATCGCGCGCATCTTAGTCCGTGGATTGCGCGCATCGTAATCTCGATCGGCGATGCGATTGAAAGCCATTGCCGTGGAACGCGCACCGACCATGGCGATCGAAATCCAAACCATTTGCCACAGCGAGGGCACCCCACGCGCCGCCAGCACCGCGCCGAGAAAAGCAAATGGCAGCGCGAACAGCGTGTGCTCGATCTTGATCATCTCAAGCGTCGTGCGGATGTTCGAAAGCAGCCTCATATCGATCGTTTAGAGGCGGGCGTTGCCCGCCGATTATCTCCAACGCGACGGCGGGCAACGCCCGCCTCTAAACAGTCGGAGCCGAGGTTTCTCCTTTCCAACGCGTTCCGGTTGGATGCGGAATTCCAAATTGATCGAGAATTCGGAAACATAAATGATCGACCAGCGCCTCGATCGTCTGCGGCCGATGGTAGAAACCGGGACTGGCCGCAACTATCTGGGCTCCGGCGCGCGACAGCTTCAGCATATTTTCAATGTGAATCGCATTGTAAGGCGTCTCGCGCGGCCCCAGCACCAGTTTGCGACCTTCCTTCAAAGTCACATCGGCGGCACGATGAATCAAGTTCGTCCCGGCGCCTGACGCAATCGCGCCGAGCGTTCCCATCGAACATGGCACGATGATCATTCCGGCTTGCGGGTGCGAGCCCGACGAAGGTGTCGCGGCCATGTTGTCGAGCCGATGCAGGCGGATGACTTTCGCATCCACAGGCAATCCGATCCACTGATTGATTTTCACTTCGTCGGCATTGCGAAAGTCGAACCCAAGTTCAACCATCGCCACCGTCTTAGCCGAGTCGGAAACGATCAAATTAATCCGCTCGACGACGCCGCTCGCGGCCAAATGCGTCAGCGTGCGCTGCGCGTAGATTGCGCCTGATGCTCCGGTGATGGCGACGGTAAGTTCCATGCCTTCTCAGATCGACAGATGATCTTACGGCGCGTGAAAGGGAATCGCAAACGGTGTTTCCTGAGGCAATAGCGGTCCCGTTAACGGCCAAATGATAGAATGGTGAGTCAAACCTTGAGGCGGCAAACTCGACCGCGCGGATGAACAGCCCACGCACAATCAAGAGAGTCTCAGCTAAGACTAGATCACGTCACGCGCGGCGTACCCCGCTGACAAAATTTGCGCGCAGACTCCTGCGCGAATGGCGGGTGCTTGGCCTGCCGAATTCGAAACAACCGGTGATAGTGGCTGTTTCCGGCGGGGCTGATTCGGTGGCGCTTTTGTTGTCGCTCGATGAGTTGCGGCGTGCTGAAAAGCTCGAAATTGAAATCGTGGTGGCCCACGTCAATCATAAATTGCGCGCGGCCGCGAGCGACGCAGACGCGCGCTGGGTGGGCGCCCTCGCCCGGCGTTTGGGTCACAAGTTTGTGGTGCACAACATCGACGTCGGCAAACGGGTCGAAAAATCAAAGGACAATCTCGAACAAGCGGCGCGAAATGCTCGATACGAATTTTTCGCGGCAGCCGCGAAGTCTCGCAAATCAAAATTCGTCCTGACGGCGCACACGATGAATGATCAGGCTGAGACAATTTTGCTGAACTTAATTAGAGGCAGCGGCATCGACGGGCTCAGCGGCATTGAACCAGTGCGTCCGCTGCAGTCCGGAAGCAAAGTCCGGCTCGCGCGGCCGTTGCTGTCGTGGGCGCGCAGGCAGGATACGGAAGAATATTGTCAGCGGGCGGCGATCGATTATCGCCAAGACGAAATGAATCTTGACGACGCATTTACGCGCGTTCGTATCCGCAATGAATTATTGCCCTCGCTCGAGCAGTTCAATCCGAAATTCGTCGAGACGATTTCGCGTAGCGCTGAAATTGTGCGCGAGGACAGTAGCGCACTCGATTTGGCGGCGACGGAACTGCTAGGCCAGTCGATCGATAACGGCACGTCGCAATCGTTGTTGGGCGATGTCTTGCGCACGGCCCCCATCGCAGTTCGTCGTCGCGCAATCAGGCTTTGGCTGGCGCGTCAACGCGGCAATCTCAGGCGGATCGAACGCGCGCATATCGTCGCGATTGAAAATTTGTTGTTGAGCACCAAGAGTGGTCGCACGATTCAATTACCCGGCGGCGCCGCGGTCGCTCGCAGCAATGGCCGTCTGCACTATCGGCCGCGCGTGAAACCCAAATGAACTTGCATTCAGACGCCTAAGGGTTGCGCACGCAGGCACCACATCTGCGTCTTCGGGCATCAAAAAGTTCTAGCCCGCACATCCTTTTAGGTTGCAATTCAGGGGCTCTTACAAGAATGGCTGATTTAAGGTATTATCGGCCTTGGAGGAACGGAAGGCTTTGAGTTCTACGGCAAGACAAATTATTTTCTGGCTGCTCATTATCGCGGGCGCATTGTTGATTTATAAGCTCGTCAATCCCGGCAGCAAGAACACAGCGAACATCGACCTCACGCAGCTCGATCAGAAGATCAAAGAGAAGTCTCTCAAGACGGTAACAGTCAAGCAGTCGGAAGTTGTAGCAATCGACAAAAATCCCCCTAACGTCGAGTACCACGTTGCGCTAACAAATCCGAACGCTCAGAACGATGTGATTAAGGCTGCGAGCGCCACTGACCCGGCTGACGGCAAGCGTTATGTGGAAACGGTCAAGGATGAATCGGGTGGCGGCAGTTATTGGTGGCCGGCGCTTTATTATCTGCTGCCGTTCCTTTTGATTTTTGGCTTCTGGATTTTCATGCTGCGACAGATGCAGTCGGGCGGGAACAAAGCCCTGTCTTTCGGCAAGTCGCGCGCGAAGCTTTTGAGTAATCAGCAAAAGCGGGTGACCTTCAAAGACGTCGCCGGCGTCGAAGAAGCCAAGGAAGAACTCCAGGAAATCATCGAATTCCTCAAAGAACCGCAGAAGTTTCAGAAGCTCGGCGGCCGCATTCCCAAAGGCGTTTTGATGATGGGCCCGCCGGGAA
>CBFHBI010000059.1:0-8865 GCA_965653755.1 uncultured Blastocatellia bacterium | reverse complement strand
AAATGATGTCGCTCGTGCTCGACGATCATCAGGTTTGTCGCGGGCTCGTCGCGATGAATCTGCGGTCACTCGAGTTGAAAGCCTTTCCGGCGGATGCGGTAATTATTGCCAGCGGCGGTCCGGGTTTAATTTTCGGTAAATCGACAAACTCGATGGTGTGTACCGGCAGTGCCGTCGCGGCTTGTTATCAACAAGGCGCGAAGTACGGAAACGGCGAATTCATCCAGGTTCATCCGACGTCTATTCCCGGCGAGGACAAACTGCGTTTGATGAGCGAGTCCGCGCGCGGTGAAGGGGGCCGCGTCTGGGTTCCAAAGAACAAAGGCGACAAGCGCTCGCCGTCATCGATTCCCGAAAACGAGCGCTCGTACTTTCTCGAAGAAAAATATCCGGCTTACGGCAACCTGGTGCCCCGCGACATCGCGACCCGAGAAATCTTCCAGGTCTGTCTGCAAGGCCTGGGCGTAAACGGCGAGAACCAGGTCTATTTGGATCTCACGCACATCCCCGTCGAGACGCTCGACAAAAAGCTCGGAGCAATTCTGGAAATTTATGAGATGTTCGTCGGGGATGATCCACGGCATGTGCCTATGCGCATCTTCCCCGGTGTTCATTATTCGATGGGCGGGCTTTGGGTTGATTTCGATCAACGGACTAACAATTCCGGGTTGCTGGCAGCCGGTGAATGCGATTACTCGATTCACGGCGCCAATCGTTTGGGCGCCAATTCGCTAGTCAGTTGTGTCTACGGCGGCTTTGTCGCTGCTCCTGCGGCGATCGAATGGGCGAAAAATGTCCAACGAAACGGCGCCAATGGCTCGCGCATCTACGAGCAGGAGACGAAACGGCAGCAGGAGATTAATGATAAGTTGATTGCACAGAGCGGCAACGAAAATCAATACCAGCTGCACGAGGAGATGGGCCGAGTCATGACGGATAACGTCACGGTGATTCGCTACAACGATCGACTTAAGCAAACGGACGAGAAGTTGCTCGAACTGAGCGATCGTTACGATCGCATTTCTATCAATGATTCAAATCTTTGGGCCACGATGGCATTGCCACACGCGCGCCAACTGCGAAACATGCTGGACCTTGCGCGGGTGATCACGCTGGGCGCCTTGAATCGCAACGAATCACGCGGCGCGCACTACAAGCCCGACTTTCCCAAGCGCGACGATGCGAACTGGTTAAAGACGACGATCGCTGAATATTCAGGAGAGGGCCCGGTCTTTTCCTACGAGCCGGTCGATATCTCGTTGATTCCGCCGCGCACGCGCGATTACTCGCACGAAAAGAAAGAGACTGGAGAGGCTTCGCCGCAAAAAGGCGGCGCTCCACAAGTAACAAAGAGTGAGATGCAACAAAAGCCGGAGAATTTGAGTGGTCCAGCAGGCGAGGTCAAAGTTACCTAAGAAACAAGAATGCCTGAAACTGTCGAGATTCATATCAAGCGTCGCGCGTCAATGGACGCGCCGCAGCACTGGGAAATTTTCGAGGTTACTTACCGCCCGAACCTCAACGTGATTTCATGCCTGATGGAAATTCGCAAGAACCCGGTGACGAAGTCGGGCCAAAGAACAACGCCGCCCTCATGGGACATGAATTGTCTTGAGCAGGTGTGTGGCATCTGCACGATGGTCATCAACGGCCGCGTGCGACAGTCGTGTTCGGCGTTGATCGATAAGCTCGAGAAACCGATCAAGCTCGAACCCATGTCAAAGTTTCCAAACGTTCGCGATCTCCAGGTCGATCGTTCGCAGATGTTCGATCACCTCAAACGCGTTCACGCGTGGGTAGAACTCGACGGCACGCACGATCTTGGTCCGGGCCCGCGTATGGACCAGGACGACGTGATGGAGCGTTACGCTTACTCGCGCTGTATGACGTGCGGCTGTTGTCTCGAAGCTTGTCCGCAATACGACGAAGACCACTACATCGGTCCACAGGCGATCGCGCAAGTGCGCCTCTTCAATATGCATCCCAGCGGCGCGATGGACCGCGAAGATCGGCTGCAGGGAATCATGGGCGAAGACGGTATCACCAACTGCGGCAACGCCCAGAACTGCGTCAAGGTCTGTCCCATGAACATCCCCCTTACCAAAGCAATCTATGAAGAGAACCGCGAAACGATTCTGTACGGCTTGCTTGGGTGGCTCAAAAAGTAGTTACGCTCATGCGGCCGGTCCCGAATCCGCCTGACTGTTTTGGCTCACTTCAAACAAGTCTGATGCAAGTTACCATTCGGAAATCCGAGTTGAAAGGTCGTTGACGTGAAAGGCATCATCCTGGCGGGCGGACGAGGTTCGCGTCTGTTTCCATTAACCATCAGCACCAGCAAACAATTGCTCCCGGTTTATAACAAGCCGATGATCTATTACCCGTTGTCGTTGTTGATGCTGGCGGGTATTCGCGAAATTCTGATAATCACGATGCCCGAGGACGCATCATCGTTCAGGAAGCTGCTCGGTGACGGAGCTAAATGGGGGATGCAGTTCGCTTATGCTGAACAAGCAGAGCCTCGTGGCTTGGCAGACGCATTCCTTGTGGGCGACGAATTCATTGGCGCCGAACCCGTCTGTCTGATCCTGGGTGACAACATCTTCTTCGGCACGGGCTTATCGGATCAATTGGAAAGCGCAGCTCAACTTGATCGCGGAGCTTTGATATTCGCTTATACCGTCCGAGACGCCGAGAGGTACGGCGTCGTGGAGTTTGATGAGAACGGACTCGCTCTGAGCATCGAGGAGAAACCCGCCACGCCGCGTTCTAACTACGCAGTGCCCGGCCTTTATTTTTATGACAGCACGGTGGTCGCACGCGCTCGTCAGCTCAAACCTTCAGCGCGCGGAGAACTGGAAATAACCGATCTCAATCGGCTGTATCTGGACAGCGGAGAATTGCGGGTCGAGTTGATTGGCCGCGGGGTGGCATGGTTGGACGCGGGGACCCACGAGTCGCTTTTGCAAGCGTCAAATTTCGTGCAGACCATTGAAGAGCGACAAGGACTGATGATTTCGTCGCCGGAAGAGATTGCTTTTCACCGCGGCTACATTAATGCAGATGAGCTGCGTGGGTTGGCGGAAGAATTGGGCAATACCAGTTACTCAAATTATCTGCTGGCGCTCCTGGAACAAAAGGACCAACGCCAGCAAGCTCGAACGTCAAGCGCGCAAACTTCTACTTAGACAGAGTTCAGGCAATCAAATGCCCAACACGTTCACCAACTCTTGAACGGCAGCCGCGCTCTTTTGCAGCGCAATCCGCTCTTCCGCGGTCAAGGTAATCTCGATCACCTGCTCCAGCCCTCTGGCGCCGAGCTTGCACGGCACACCAACGTATAATCCATTAACGCCGTACTCTCCTTCCAGATACGCCGCGCAGGGCAGGATCTTTTTCTTGTCTTTGAGAATTGATTCGGCCATCTCAACCGCAGCCGCGGAGGGCGCGTAATACGCCGAGCCCGTTTTTAGCAGATTCACAATCTCCGCACCGCCGCTCGCCGTGCGCTTTACGATCGCATCGATCTGATCTTGCGACAGCAATTCAGGGATCGGAATTCCCGCGCAGGTTGAATAGCGCGGGAGCGGCACCATCGTGTCGCCGTGTCCGCCGAGCACGAAAGCGGTAACATTCTCCACCGAAACATCCAAAGCCTCGGCGAGAAAACAACGCATGCGTGCAGAGTCGAGCACGCCCGCCATGCCAATCACGCGATGCTTCGGAAAACCCGATCGCCGCAAAGCCACCTGGCACATCGCGTCCAGCGGATTCGAGACGATGATGAGAATTGAATTCGGCGAGCGCTTGACGCACTCGTCCACGACTTTGCCGACGATGTCGGCGTTCGTACGCAGCAAGTCGTCGCGGCTCATGCCGGGCTTGCGGGGCAAACCGGCGGTGATGATTATGACGTCTGAGTCCGCGGTATCATCATAGCTATTCGCGCCCGTGAGTCGCACATCAAATCCTTCGATGGGCGCGGCTTCGGCTAAATCGAGCGCCTTACCCTGTGGCACGCCTTCGACGATGTCAACCAAAACAACATCGCCCAATTCCTTCGCGGCCAGCCAATGTGCCGCTGTCGCGCCTACATTGCCCGCGCCGACCACGCTAATCTTGTTTCGTGTTCCCATAATTAGAGTCCTTGCAGAGTTCAGTTGATAAGTTGCGCGACTTAGTGTGAAATGACCGCACAACAAAGTTGCTCTTCAAATATGTTTGAAAGAACGCGATCCTAATTGTGCATACAGTGAGTGTCAAGCGAGGTTATTGTGACCGCGATCACCATGACGCGAATCTCTAACAGCCAACCGGAATCGTTTTAAGAAGCGCATGCGACAGGTCGTTCAGAACGTCAAGAATGGATTACTCGAAGTACGGGAAGTGCCGCCGCCGGCCCTGTTGCCGGGCGGCATACTGGTGCGGACCGCGGCGTCAATCATCAGTCCGGGCACGGAAAAAACGGTGCTGGAACTCGGCAAGCAAAGTTTGCTGGGCAAAGCCAAAGAGCGACCGGATCTAGTGCGCCAGGTGATCTCGCGTGCACGCACGCACGGCATCGCGGCCACCGTTCAAAGCGTGATTTCGAAGTTGGATCAGGCGCTGCAATTGGGCTACAGCGCCGCCGGCGTGGTCGCGCAGGTTCCCGCGTTCTTCAACGAGCTCCAGATTGGGGAACGCGACGCTATTTCCGGAGCCGGATATGCAAGCCATGCTGAGATTAACTTTGTGCCGCGCAATCTTGCGGCGCTGATTCCGAACAACCTGGCGTTTGAGCAGGCTGCTTACGCCACGATTTCGGCGATCGCGATGCAGGGCGTGCGCTTGGCGAAACCGGAACTCAGCGAAATAGTCGCTGTTAGTGGGCTCGGATTAATCGGTCTGATCACGGTGCAGCTTCTGAAAGCCGCCGGCTGTCGGGTCATTGGAATTGATTTGAACGTTGACAAGGTTGAGTTGGCAAGAACGTTAGGTCTTGATGAAGGTGTCATCCTCGGGGTTGACGATCCCCATCGCGCCATTGACCGGTTCAGCCACGGTCGCGGCGCGGACCTGACCTTGATTACCGCGGCCACTTCGAGTAATCAGCCAATCGAACTCGCGGGAGAAATAACGCGGCGCAAAGGCCGCGTGGTGGTTGTCGGGGCAGTTGGAATGAACGTTCCGCGCGACGTCTATTATCGCAAAGAGTTGGAAGTGAAGATCTCAATGTCTTATGGACCAGGCCGTTACGATCGATCGTACGAGGAGGGAGGTCTCGATTATCCGTACGATTATGTGCGCTGGAGCGAGCGGCGAAATCTCGAATCCGTTTTGGATTTGATGTCGCGCAAACTTCTCGACGTGCAGTCGCTGACGACACATCGATTTCCGATCGACAAGGCGGCGAATGCTTATGGAATGATTTATGGCGGAACTGAATCTTACGTCGGAGTGTTGCTTGAATACGATTTGAAGCGGCCACAGGAAAACGTCGTTACCGTATCAGCATCCGCGAAACAGAAAGCAAAGCAGCGTTTAGGGATCGGGTTTGTGGGCGCCGGAAATTATGCGTCAGCGCATCTGCTGCCGCACTTGAAAAGTAGCGCGAACGTTCAGTTGATTGCGATGGCCTCGGCGACGGGGCTCAACGCGAGACAAAAAGCAGAGAGGTTTGGGTTCGCTTACAGCGCTACCGACGTACAACCGCTGCTCGAAGATGCCTCGATTGATGCGATTTTCATTGGCACACGGCACAGTACTCACGCCGAGTTAACGATTCAGGCGCTCAATGCCGGCAAGCACGTCTTTGTCGAAAAGCCTTTAGCGGTCACGGCGGCGCAGCTGGATGAGATTATCGAGGCCTATCAACAGGCGAGTGCACAGCGGCCGACGGGTTTAATGGTTGGATTAAATCGACGCTTTGCGCCGATGACCATGAAGCTGAAAGAAATTTTCGGCGCGGGTGAACCGCTACAAATGATTTATCGAGTCAATAGCGGAAACATCCCGACCTCGACCTGGTTGCACGAAGAGGAGCAGGGCGGCGGCATGCTGATCGGCGAGATGTGCCACTTCGTCGATTTGATGCAGTTCATTTGCGGCCGCCGACCGACCAAGGTTTATGCGCAATCGTTGAGAGTTGCGAACGAAAAGATCTCCGACGGTGATAATCTTTCGATCCTGATCTCGTTCGAGGGCGGTTCGGTTGGCACGCTTTGTTATAACACTGTGGGGAGCAGCAGCTTTCCGAAGGAACGTCTCGAGGTTTATGGCGGCGGCCTGGTTGGTGTGATCGATGATTTCCGAGCGCTTGAAATCGTTAAGAACGGTAAGCCGACTGTCGTTAAGAGTGGAAACCAGGATAAAGGACAAGCTCGTGAAGTCGCCGAAACCGTTAGAGCGTTTCACGCCAACGGCACAGCCCCAATCCCATTTCCAGAACTTGTCGCCGGAATGCGAACCATCTTCGCCGCGCGACAATCCGTCTTTAGCGCTCAGCCGGTTATGCTGAACGAATGATGAAGCGAGTTCGCTCCTGAACATCGTGCCGGATGATCTATATTCACGGTCTGCCACCGAACTCGTTGAGTTGATCAAGACCGGCGCGGCCTCTTCGGTTGAAATCGTTGAATCATACTTACTGCGTATCGAACAGATAAATCCTGCCATTAACGCCGTGGTGACGATAGCTCCCGATGCTTTGGGGCAAGCCCGCGCCAGAGATTCCGAGCGAACACACGGCAAAGCATGTGGTCCACTTCACGGCCTGCCAGTTACGGTCAAGGACACCATCGACACCGAGGGAATCAAAACGACTTACGGCTCACGCTTGTTTGCAGAGCATGTTCCGGACCGCGACGCGCCAGTAGTCGCTCGTTTGAAAGCGGCCGGCGCAATCATCCTGGGCAAGACAAACACTCCCGAGATGGCGATTCCCTACGAAACGGACAATCCCGTATTTGGCAGAACGAATAATCCACACAATCTGCAATGCACATCAGGGGGATCGAGCGGCGGCGATGCGGCTGCGATCGCGGCTCGCCTGTCGCCCGCAAGTATCGGCAGTGATTTGTCCGGATCGATTCGCGTGCCGGCCCATTTCTGTGGCGTGGCGGGTTTGAAGCCGACGCCAGGAACGATTGCGATGGAAGGTCACGTGCCCCGGGCGGCTGGAGTCCTGGCATTGGGAGCGTGCCTCGGGCCATTAGCAGCGCATGTCGCTGATTTGGCGTTGCTCTTCAGCGTCATTGCCGATCGCGTCGAAGCGTCTTCTCTCGACGAAGCCATTGATGCGCTGCCCGACACGCCAGTTGCGTATTACACCGACGACGGCGTCGCCACTGTCGAAGACGATGTTAGCGATGCCGTCCGTGTCGCCGCCGATATTCTGCAGCAGCACGGACTGCTTGTCCGCGCAGATCGTCCTGAATCAATCACCGTAGGCGCAGGTCTCTGGATCAATCTTTTTTCCACGGCAGCGGCTGAGCAAATCCGGCAAATTTATCAAGGGAGAGAGCACGAAGCCGGCTCGAAGGTCGCGGCGCTCTTAGGCTTTAATGATGAGCGCACACTTGAGAAGCGCATGGAGAGCGCTAAGTCTCTCGCACAAGTGATCGTGAAGCGCGAGCGATTGCGTGAAGACTTGATTCGTTGGATGAGAAACAACCCATTGCTTCTCGCACCAGTTTGTGCGACGGCCGCGTTTCCGCACGGCGCGACGCGCGTTGACGTAAAGGGGAAGTCGGCCAGCATCTTTCGATCATGCAGCTATTCCCAGGTCGCAAATGTATTTGGGCTGCCTGCAGTGGCGGTCCCGATAGCTCGAACGCGAAACGGTCTGTCCCTTGGCGTCCAGTTGATCGGTCGCCCATTCGATGAGCAGCGCGTGCTGGCCGCGGCGGCACTCATCGAACGTTCCGCAGCGTCATAATTGTCGAAACCGAGCGCTTTCGTTATAGTTTGCACGCCAATCGAGATTCTTGGCCCTTCGGAGGTGAGCGAGGATAGTGTTGGCTTTCTGTCTGCAAGCAGGAGCCGTACCCGCGGTCCTGCTGCTGTTTCTGCTTTTCTTCATCGGTATAGTACTGCACGTCATCGCCGCGAAGACCATTAAAATCGTACCGCAGGCGACTGTCATGTTGATCGAAAGGCTGGGAAGATTCAGCCGTGTCGCGTCGAGCGGGCTGAATATTATTGTGCCGTTCATCGACAAGCCGCGCACTGTCTATTGGACAAACACCCGTGGTGGCCTGACATCGATCGACCTGCGCGAGCAATACATCGACCTGCCGCCTCAGCCAGTCATTACCCGCGACAACGTGACGATTCATGTTGATTCGGTCGTCTATTGGCAGATTACGGATCCGATTAAGGCTGTTTACGAGATGAATGATCTGATCGGCGGCATTGTGCAATTGACGATCACCGGGATGCGCGCGGTCATGGGTGACATGGATCTGGATCACACTTTATCGCAGCGCGATCAAATTAATTCGAAGCTGCGTTTGATCCTGGATGAAGCGACCGACAAGTGGGGCGTCAAAGTTACGCGCGTCGATGTCAAGAACATCAATCCGCCCGAAGATGTGCGCGTAACCATGCAGAAACAAATGACCGCGGAACGCAACCGTCGCGCGCTGGTGTTGCAGGCCGAAGGTGAACGGCAAGCTGCGATCACTCGCGCGGAAGGCGAGAAGCAAGCCGCGGTGACTCGTTCGGAAGGCGAAAAGCAATCGGCGATTTTACAAGCAGAAGGTTTGGCGCAGGCGCGTCTGCGACAAGCAGAAGCGGAGTCGCAGGCAATCGCGCAAGTAGCCGAAGCGATGCACGAGCATGGCAATCCGGCTCAGTATCTGATTACCACTCGCTACATCGAGAGTC
>CBFHBI010000058.1:0-8867 GCA_965653755.1 uncultured Blastocatellia bacterium | reverse complement strand
AATTTTGCCGGTAACGATAATTGGTGTCGTGCGAACGCACGGCTTCGCGCGCGGCCGGAATAATAGCGACGGAATTCTTATCGATGCGGCGCATGAATTCCTTGAGTTGCGGTTTGATCATTCGAGTCTCCTCAGGGATCGAAAATGAACTCGTATTGTATCTGACTCTGTGCTCCTCTGCGAAAACCTCGGCGGCCTCTGCGGTTCAGAATGTTAATCGCAGAGACCGCAGAGGATCCCAGAAAATCTTGCTTTGGTTGCGCGAGTTTCTAAGAGATAATCAACCTCGATGGCCCAGAGTATCCCAGCCAAATCAGCCGGCGCTGAAATCATCAGTCACAACCCGGCGACCGGTGCAGAGATTGGCCGCGCGCCGTTGACTATGCCCGAAGAAGTTGCCCGCGCCGTGGGTCGCGCGCGCGAAGCCCAGACCGCTTGGGCGGCGAAGTCTTTTCGTGAACGTGGTCGCGTCATCATGGCCGCGCGTCGTCTCATCCTTAGCCAGTTAGACGAGATCGGCGGATTGATTTCGCGTGAAACGGGCAAGCCGGCCGTCGAAGCCATTGCCATGGAATTGGCGCCCGCGCTCGATCTGATGCAGTACTTCGCGCGCCAGACTGCGTCGTTGTTACGACCGCGCCGAATCAGTGTGGGTTTGTATTGGACGATGGGCCGATCGTCTTACGAGATTTACAAGCCGATGGGCGTAGTCGGCATTATCTCGCCCTGGAACTTTCCCTGGTGCACACCGCTCGACGAAGCGGTCATGTCTTTAATGGCCGGAAACGCAGTCGTGCTCAAGCCGAGCGAATTAACGCCGCTGACCGCGCTGAAGATCCAGGAGATTCTCACCGCCGCAGGTTTACCAGAGAATGTTTTCCAAGTCGTCACTGGCGATGGATCAACCGGCGCAGCGCTGGTCGCATCGGGCGTTGATAAGATCATGTTTACGGGTAGCGTTGCGACGGGACGGCGGGTGGCTGAGGCGGCGGCGAAGTATTTGATTCCGGTCGTGCTCGAGCTGGGCGGGAAAGATCCGATGATCGTCCTGGAGGACGCGAACATTCCGAACGCAGCGCGAGCGGCCGTGTGGGGCGCGTTTGCGAATTGCGGCCAGTCGTGTTCGTCGGTCGAGCGCTGCTACGTACATGAAAGCATCGCCGAACGATTCACTGCTGAAGTCGTTAAAGAAACCAAGCGCTTGCGGCAGGCTACCGCCGGCGAAGCAATCGCAGATCTCGGATCGATGTCGAGTGAACGCCAGTTAAGCATCGTCGAGCGTCACGTGAATCAGGCTGTCAACAACGGTGCGGTCGCTTTAACCGGCGGCGAGCGCGTGCGTGATCTCGCTGGTCCATTCTATCCGCCGACGGTTTTGACGAACGTGACGCATGAAATGGACGTGATGCGCGAAGAAACTTTTGGACCCGTGCTGCCAATCATGACCTTCGCGACCGATGACGAAGCGATTCGGTTGGCGAACGATAGCGACTTTGGCCTCACCGCCAGCGTCTGGACCAACAACATCGGCCGCGGCCAACAAATGGCGCGACAGATCGACGCCGGCACGGTGATGATTAACGAAGTACTGTACACGCACGGTATCGCGCAAACGCCGTGGGGAGGAATGAAGCAAAGCGGACTGGGCCGGACCCACGGACAGGCCGGTTTGCTGGAGCTGGTGCGCGCGAAGCACGTCCACGTCAATCGCCTGCCGTTCGTGCCGGATCTTTGGTGGTTTAATTATGACGAAGGCGCGGGTCAGCTTTTCCGCGGTTTTGCTCGCAGATTCGCTTCCGGATCGCTGCTTCAGACCTCGCTACTGCTACCGCAGATGATTCGCCGCTGGCGCTCGCCCCGCTGAAAAATCATATTTCCCTCGCGTGAGTCCGGTGCTATACTCTGTCGCCCACTAATTTAGCTCGCCCCGGACGGGTTTGAATCTGCAAGTTAACCAGCCATTTCAGGGAGGCAGTCACATGAAAAGATTTCTTGGCGTCATGGTGGCCGTTTGTTTTCTCGCCATGATTTGCGTTCTCGGCACCGCTCTTTCACAAAAATCTGAAGTAATTCCAAATAAGATTCAGCATCGCCTGCGCGGCGACGGCGACGAAGAGAAAAATAAAGACGCGCATCCGAGCGGCGAGTCAAATAAGGCACGTCCCGGCAGCAACGGCATCAATTATCACGGTGGTCCGGTCATTCTCGGCACCACGAACATTTATTACATCTGGTACGGCAACTGGTCGGGAAACACGGCGGACTCGATTTTGAATAACTTTGCTTTCAACATCGGCGGTTCACCGTATTTCAATATCAACACAACCTACTACAACGGCAGTAACCAGCACGTGAGCAATTCAGTTAATTACGGCGGCAGCACGACCGATGCCTATTCGCAAGGCACGACCCTTTCCGACGCGGGTGTGCAGGCGGTAGTAAGCGCTGCGATCAGCAGCAACCGATTGCCCAAGGACACGAATGGCGTTTACTTCGTGCTGACTTCGCAAGACGTCAACGAGTCGAGCGGTTTCTGCACGCAGTACTGCGGCTGGCACACGCACGGCACGATTTCAGGCTCTGACATCAAGTACGCCTTCGTCGGTAATCCCGCTCGTTGTCTTTCGGCGTGTGCGTGGCAATCCACGAGTCCGAACAATAATGCCGGAGCGGACGGCATGGCTTCGATCGTCGCGCATGAGTTGGAAGAAGCAGTCACCGATCCCGATCTGAATGCCTGGTACGACACTCGCGGCCAGGAAAACGCTGACAAATGCGCGTGGACCTTCGGCACGACGCACACTGCATCCAACGGTTCGATCTATAACATGACGTTGGGCAGCATGAATTATTTGATTCAGCGCAACTGGGTTAATGCTTCGGGCGGCTTCTGCGCGTTGAGCTATTAGTCGTTCAGATCGAGTGGACTCTACGAGCCACCATCGCTTTTGAGCGTTGGTGGCTCTTTTCTTATCACAGCTTGATTCTCCAAGTAGTCCCGATGACGTTCAGGTCGCCGGGTTTGCTACGGCCGTCGTTCTTGACCGAATCCGGCATCTTGACTTACCAGCCGACCTGCACTCGGCTTAGGATCACGAAGAAATTGCGATCGCCAGGCCTCGGTGTCAGCAACGGATTGCGATAGTGCTCAAACCCGAAATCCAGCACGTAACGAACAAAGTTATTGAGATACCAATTGACGCCCGTGTAAACCGACTGCGCGCGATTCGACTTCGCAGTCCGATCGTCCAGTTGCAAACTCGAATAACGAACCTTCAACTCCCAGGCCCCAAAACCTCGATTGCCTTTCTCATCCGCGAAGAAGGGATGTCGTGGTTTGACTGCGCTTGATTCGGTCTTTTGCTCACCGGTCAAGAGATAAGTGAATTGGCCCATATAGCCCTTCGCGACCAGACCGGGTAGGTTCGTTCTGTTTGCGCCCAGGGCATTGCGAAACTCGTTCACCTGATCGTATTCGGCCCTAAACGCCGCCGGCCCGATCGTCCAGGTCAATTCTCCGTTGGCGCGAATGAGTGGACCACTCACGGTCTCGGGCGCGAAGAAAGTGAAGCTGCGACTCTCAGTCTGCCCCCGCACACTGGTCCCGTTAATCGGATTGCGGCCCATCGAATAAGCTCCGCCGAAAGTGAATCCCTTCGTCCAGTAGCTGTCTGAATGTTTCCACGGTGTGAATCGCAAACGCACTGCCGTGTCCGGCGTGCCCACGGTATTGTTCACCAGCAGGCCTTTGCCGTTGAATGCACCAGCTTGGTATTCGAAGACTCCCTTGCGTAGCGAGCCCGAGATTTGCAAGCCGGGAACGCGACTTGGTGCGAGGCCGTTGACGAGCGAACGCTCGACAAAGTCCTGCACGTCGTCGGGACGCATCTCTTCTTGACTGTAAGGTAAGCGGAATTGACCGAAGGTGGCCTGAATGCTATCGACGTGGTGATACCTGATATAAAAGTCTCGCAGCAATGTGCTCGTAGTGTCTGCGAAATCACCCTGAATCCGGAACTCGAAATCGTGCATCAGTCTACCTTCCACACCGAGGCGCGCTCGCCTGATCAAAAAAGTATTTGGCGGATGATTGCCCCGTTGGTAGCCGTGAAAATCCAACTGTGCATAACCAGCGATGTTCGTCTCGAACCGTCCATCGGCGCTGCGTAGGAACGCGTGTTCACCATTCCAACCCGCGAGCAGTGGCGCCGTCTTCTGCGCCTTGTCTGGTTGCGTGGAAGCGGGCTTCGTCTCAGTCGCCTTGTCACCACGGTCGGGAACGGCGAGATTGACGGCTGTCTGTTCAGCGCTGGCAGCATTGGGCCGAGCGCGATCGTCCAATCGCTGCTCCAGCCTGGCCAACGATTGTTGCTGCGTTTCGACGATGGCCCGCAGCTGCTGCACTTGCTCTCGCAACTCCTGAATCTCGTTAGCGGCGTCCTTGTCTTTGTCGATTGAGTTGCGATCGACGCCTACAGTTTGCCGCGTCACCGACTGATTGGCCTCTGTTTTTTGCGCATTGGCTGCCACGAGCGGGATGAAGATTGTTAACGACACAGCGGCGACGGTTGGCAGTAGTTTCGTTAGTTTCATCTCATTTGTTCCTTATCGGAGAATGGTTGAGCCTTTGGCGTGGACCCTGTGAAAACTCAAAGGGTGAAATTCACCTTTGTCTGGCCAGCGTGTAGTTCGGCAGCACGCTGAACGATGTGAGTCCGATGGCTACGCGATCGCCAGTCTTGAAGCGCATCGCGTTTGCTTCCGGTTTTGGCCGGGTCACCATAATCGGAACTCCGGTCATTCGTTGAGGGGTGTTGATGGTGACTTCGTAAAGGGCGTCGGTGTCGCCTTTGCGATGCGTGAGATCGAGACGCACGGTCAAGCGTTCATAAGCGCCGACGAAATTCACTTCTTCGATGACGCCGTTGGTGAGCCGACGGCAGCCTTCGCTGAGATTTGCGTCCTGGCTGATGCAAACATCCTCGGGACGAAAGACGAGCTTGACTGATTGGCCGTCGCGAAATCTGCGCGTCTCTTTTTCCGCCGGCAGCCTGGCAGTTCCGATCTCAACGAAGCCGTGCGTCGCCACACCCAGCAGCAGGTTCGCCGCCCCGAGAAAGGTGGCCACGAATTCAGTTGCCGGATGATTGTAAACGTCATCAGGCGTGCCGACTTGCTCGAGCTTTCCTTCGTTGAGCACCGCGATGCGATCGCCTAACTCCAAGGCTTCTTCCTGATCGTGCGTGATGAAAATCGCCGGCACTTTGACTTTCCGCAACAGTGCGCGAATCTCGCGACGAAGATGCACGCGCGTCTGCGCATCGAGCGCGCCGAACGGCTCATCGAACAAAAGCACCTGCGGTTTGTAAGCGAGCGTTCGGGCGATCGCCACGCGTTGCTGCTGGCCGCCGGACAGCTGCCACGGATATTTCTTCCGGTGCTGTTCGAGTTGGACCAGGTTGATCAGACGATCGACGGTTTCGCGCCGTTCCTTGCGCGGCCGATGACGAATCTTCAACCCGAAGGCAATGTTCTTCTCGACGGTCATGCGCGGAAAAAGCGCGTACGCCTGGAAGATCACCCCGACTCCGCGTTCACGCGCCGGCAAATCAGTGACGTCTTGGCCGTGCAGAATCACCTGGCCGTTGTCAGGCTGCTCCAGGCCGGCGATGATGCGCAGAATCGTCGTCTTGCCGCTGCCCGACGAGCCGAGCAGGACTAGCGACTCGCCTTCGGCGACATCAAAACTGACGTCTTCGAGGACTCGCGATTTTTTGAAACGCTTGCTGATGCCGCGCACGCTCGCGGCCACACCTGAAGACTGTTCGCGTTCGGGCGCCCAGGAAATATGCGGGTCTCTGTCAGCGGGAATTGCCATTTGAGCGCTCATGCTTCTTGTCCGAACTCCAGCCAATCACGCGCGAAGAACAGCACGCTGAAAATTATAAAAGACAGTAACGCGAGCACGATGGCAATCGCATTCGCCGCTTCGATCTGCCCTTCGTTAAATTTCGCAAAGATGTACAGCGGCGCCGTCTGCGTGCGGCCCGCGAGATTGCCCGAAACCAAAATCGTCGATCCAAACTCGCCGACCGCGCGCGCAAACGTGAGCAGCGCACCCGAGACGATCGCGCCGCGCAAACTCGGCAACGTCACGTGCCAAAACGTCTGCCAACGAGTCGCGCCAATGGTCGCCGAAGCTTCTTCGAGCGAACGGCTCATCGTATCGAACACCGGTTTGATTACGCCGAACGCCAACGGGAAGGTAACGAAGATATTTGCCAGAATGATGGCGTAAGGCGTGAACATAATCTGCTGGTTCTCGGGAAAGAACCGGCCAATCATGCCGTACTTCCCCCATAACAGCAGCAAGGCAAATCCGGCAACAGCTGTCGGAATCGCGGTCGGCAACGAAATCGTCACGATGACGGCGTTGCGACCCCAGAAGTCATAACGCGACAGGACGTAGGCGGCGAACAAACCAAAGACGACGTTGAAAACGGTGGCCCAGAAACTGGTCGCCACCGAAAGCTTGAGCGCGAATACGGCTTCGGGAGCGACCAGCGACGAGAGAAACGCGCCGATGCCTTTGCCGAATCCGTAAACGAAGATCGACAGCAGCGGCAGGAGCACCAGCGGCAGCATGATGCCGAGCATCACCCCGATGCTGACCGGGCGCGCGACATCAAAACCACGAACGTGTCTGATTGAAGTGATTTTCATCTATGTGATTTGCCGCAGAGACACAGAGGCACAGAGAAAATTATTGAGCTGGTGTGAAATGAATTCGCTTTTTCATGTCCCTGCCCTTCTCTGTGTCTCCGTGCCTCCGTGGCAAATTCATTTTCGCTTCTGCACCTGATCGCGAAAGATCCCTTCGATGATTTCCGGATACGCGCGGTCCCAGCCGCCGATTAACGGATCGTTAACGGTAAAGGGATATTTGATGGTTGCGAGTTCCTTATTTTGCTGGTTCAGAGCGTCGTTGGTAGCGGCGCGGAAATTGAACTTCACAAACGCGCGTTGCGCTTCGTCGCTCCAAAGGTATTGCATGAACGCATCAATCACTTCGCGATCGATAGCCGACACGTTTCGATCGATAACAACCGCGGGATGTTCGCTCAAGATCGTCGCTTCCGGTATTACGATGTCAGCGTCAACTTTTGTATTGCCTTGCTTCATCATCAGCGCGTCCAGTTCGTACGTGATCAAGGCATCGCCGTTGCCCAGTTCAAACGTCGTGCGCGCCTCGCGCGCCGACGCTGGAGTGGACATGACGTTGCGCCAAATCGCCTGCAACGTCTGCAGCGCACGCACGCGGTCCGGTTCGCCCGTTTGGTTCTTCGATTTGACCAACTCTGATCCGTAGATCGCCAGAATCGACCATTGTGCGCCGCCGGAACTAATCGGATCGGGATGAATGAGTTTGATGCCGGGCTTCGCGAGATCGCTGAAATCATGAATGCCTTTCGGATTGCCCTTACGTACCAGAATCACGAACGGTGTCTTATTGACGATGCCGTGTTGCGGCAGTTGATGCCAATCGGAAGTGACCAGGCCGGCCTGTTGCAAACGCTCGGCGTCGCGTTCGATTGAAAGAATGGCGATCTGCGCCTTCACCCCCTGCAGGATTTGATTCGTCACCGTCTCAGAGCCGGCAAACGATGAAGTGAAGTGAACGTCGATTCCATGTTCGCGCTTGGCTTTGTCGGCAAACGCCGGATAGATCGCCTTCTCCAACGGCTCTTTCATGATCGAGAAGCCGTAGAGAGTTATGTTGACGCCGCCGCCGCCTTCGGACATCGGTTTGGGCAGACAACCAGAAATTGTCGCGAGAATTAGCAGCGTCGTTCCGAAAGCGATAGGACGCAACTGGCCAGCGTGTTTCGTATGGACCAATTAGAGACACCTCCCGTGAGAACTGACGACAGCCCGGGGAACTTTAATTAGGGGTTGATTAACTGAAATGTTAATAGCATATTTCGCGTTTTAGCGGAATGCCAGTGAGGCGGCGCCGGTGGTCCCCGATTTTCAAAATCACTGGTTATTGAGACTGTTATTCCGACTTCAGCGCCAGTCTCGCTTGAATTTCTTTCGCCGAGCGACCGAGAGAGTCGCGCTTTCAATCAGATTAGTTGACCCACCGCGGCGTCGCTTGATTATGTCGTTCGCTGACCTTTAGGATGATTGCTTTCGATTTGGAGGATTGACCTTGTTCGGCAAGTTGATGCGCGCGCGCGAAGTCGCGCATACAAAACGGGATGATAATCGCGTCGTGCGGCCGTTTGCGTGGGGTTCGGAGTTTATTAGCGACCACGTCAACGGAGACGATCCGCTGGTGCTCTTCCGCGAACATACGCGCCGGGCGATGGCCGACAGCGATGGTTTCTATTCGCTGGCGTTAATCGACGATTATCAACTTACGAACGATCGACTGACCTGGACCAGCTCGATTCACTCGCCGTCGCCTGAGAATAACCTTGTGCGGGCGCGTCTGTTCACGCCGCGCAAGGAACGAAGGGGCAAACCGCGCGCCGCCGTGGTCGTCCTGCCGCAGTGGAACGCGCCGCCGGACAGCCACGTCGAAGCTTGCCGGATCTTCAACGGGCTGGGGATGACCGCTTTGCGTCTGACGCTGCCGTATCACGAAGAGAGGCGGCCGAATGATATCGAGCGCGCCGAACATCTCGTCAGTTCGAACATCGGGCGCACGATTCAATCGATGCGCCAGGCTGTGCTCGATACTCGCGCCGCGGTGCGTTGGTTGAAGCAGCAAGGCTATGAACGCGTCGGCATTCTCGGCACGAGTGTCGGGTCGGCGGCTGCGGCCGCAGCTGACCCGCCCATGGCACGTGATGCGTCGGGTC
>CBFHBI010000057.1:0-8906 GCA_965653755.1 uncultured Blastocatellia bacterium | reverse complement strand
CCTATCCAAAATTCACCCCTGTTCCTTTTAAAGAGGACGACTTGTGGAACGGCTATCCCGAAGACACCAACGCGCCTTATGGTCTGGCGAAAAAAATGATGCTGGTCCAATCACAGGCTTATCGTGACCAGTACGGCTTTAATTCGATCTTCCTGCTACCGGCAAACCTCTACGGCCCCGGCGATAATTTCGACTTGGAAACGTCGCATGTAATTCCGGCATTGATTCGGAAATGTGTTGAGGCTCGCCGGAATAACGCTCCGGCGATCGAGGTCTGGGGATCGGGGAGGCCTTCGCGCGACTTCTTGTATGTCGAAGATTGCGCCGAAGGAATAATGAAGGCCGCGGAATTTTATAACGAAAGCGATCCGGTGAACATCGGGAACGGCCGTGAAGTAGTCATCAAGGATCTCGTCGAACTGATCGCCAAGCTGGCGAGCTTCAATGGTGAAATAAAATGGCAGCCAGACAAGCCTGACGGTCAACCGCGCCGCTGGCTTGACACGTCGCGGGCCTTTGAACTTTTCGGGTTCAAGGCGCACACATCGCTGGAAGAAGGTTTGCGCCGGACCATCGATTGGTACGAAGCATCGGTGGCGGCGACCGCCGCTTAATAATCAATGCTGCCGAAGATATCGATCGTTACTCCGTCGTTCAATCAGGGCCAGTTCCTGGAAGAGACAATCTGTTCGGTGCTCGATCAAAATTATCCGAACCTCGAGTACATCGTCATCGACGGCGGCAGCACCGACAAAAGCGTCGAAGTCATTCGCAAGTATGAGCGGCGGCTGGCCCATTGGGAAAGCGAAAAGGATCGCGGACAGGTGCACGCCATCAATAAAGGCCTGGCGCGCACGACCGGCGAAATCTTTGCTTACCTCAACAGCGACGATCTTTATTTGCCCGGCGCGTTAGCGACAGTCGGCGAATATTTTGCCAGGCATCCCGAGGCTGAATGGGTTTGCGGCGATACGCAGATGTTCGGAGAAGGACATCGCACGGAAGTCGTGCATGCAGTTGTGCCCAAGTCAGCCGCGCATTGTCTTTCATGGGCCTACAAGGCGCCGCAACCGGGCCATTTTTGGAAGCGCAAGTTGATGGGAGAAGGTTTCGACGAAGCCTGGCGTTACGATTTCGATCACGATCTATATGTGCGGCTGTTGCTGGCGGGCCACAAGTGCACACACATTCCGGCGACCTTCGCAGGTTATCGCTTGCACGCCGCCAGCAAGACCGTCGCTGAACAGAGTGGCTTTGATGAAGAGTTTGACCGCAGCGCCGAAATGTATGAGAGTCGGCTGCAGGGCGCCGATCGCCGCTGGTGCCGCTCCACGCGTTTCTTGCGGCGTTCGTACGCAGCGAGTGAGTCTGGTGACAAATCGGAAGGCGCGCGTTGGCTGATGCGGGCCTTGGCAACCTATCCTGAAGCATTGATGAAACGGCCGTTTTGGGGATGTTTGCGTAAGTTGACTACGAGTTGACTTTTCGGCTCTGCCGACTGATGTGCGGAAGGCCTATGGCCTTCCGGTAAGGATCCAGCTCAGCATCGGGCTCTGCCCACTCATCAGTCGGGCAGAGCCCGACTAAGCGGTGCAAGCTTGACGGAAGCGCGAAGCGCTTCCGCACATCAGCCGGCAGAGCCGGATATTATTTAGTTGGTTTGGCAGAGCCACGAGGTGAGATGCCATGAGTTATCAAAAAGAAATCATGGCGCACCGAACGCGAGTTCGGTCTTGTCGTAGGCGGCATGTTGCTGCTGATCAGCGGCTGGTGGATCTATCGCGGCAAGTTTCACACAGTGTCTCAGTTCACTCTGCCCGTCGGCGCGCTACTCGCGCTGCTGGGCATCTTCATTCCGCGAATTCTTTTTTATCCGAACAAAGCCTGGATGGCTTTTGCCGAAGCTTTGTCGTTTGTCTCGACGCGAGTCATCCTCGCCTTCGTCTATTTTGTGATCATCACGCCAATCGGTATCATCAAGCGCATGACGGGTTGGGACCCTTTGAATCGCCGCGCCGCGCCGCGCGAAAGTTATTGGCAGCCGTACTCGGAGCGGCAGCGCGACACCCGGCATTACGAAAAAATGTTTTGAGGAGATTGAATGTCGAAAGCACAGGTCGTCAGCGAACTCTGGCAGTTCATGAAAGAGAATAAGAAATATTGGCTGGCGCCGATCGTCATCACGCTGGTGCTGTTCGGAATTCTTCTGGTGCTGGCCAAGAGTTCGGCCATCGCGCCGTTCATTTACACACTCTTCTAAATAGTCCTCCATTCACGGTGTCCAGCATCCTCGGCATCTCTGCGTTCTATCACGACTCGGCGGCGTGTCTCGTCGTGGACGGCGAGATTGTCGCGGCTGCACAGGAAGAACGCTTCACGCGCATCAAACACGATCACAATTTTCCGACTAATGCCGTGCGTTACTGTCTGAAAGAGGCAGGCTTGAGCGCGGACGAGCTCGATTACGTCGGGTTCTACGATAAGCCGCTGCTCAAATTTGATCGCTTGTTGGAAACGTATCTCGATTATGCGCCGTCGGGCTTTCGATCGTTTCTGAAAGCGATGCCGCTGTGGATGAAAGAGAAGCTTTGGATGCCGGATTTGATTCGCACTGAGATGGCGACGGCCTCGGGCATCGACGATCATCGCGCCGCGAAAAAGGCAGGCAAGAAATTCGAGTGGAAACTTCTGTTCGGCGATCATCACGAGAGTCACGCGGCCAGTGCATTCTATCCTTCGCCGTTTGAAGAAGCTGCGATTCTGACGATCGACGGCGTAGGCGAATGGGCCACAAGTTCCATTGGCACGGGTCGTGGCAACGAAATCACTTTGATGAAGGAGTTGCGTTTTCCGGACAGCCTGGGATTGCTGTACAGCGCGTTCACTTATTACACCGGCTTCAAAGTCAACAGCGGCGAATACAAAGTGATGGGCCTGGCGCCCTATGGCGAACCGAAGTACGTCGGTCTGATCAAAGACAAGATCGCCCAAGTGCGCGACGACGGCAGCATTCACATGAACCACGAGTACTTCAGCTACTCGCAAGGACTGCGGATGACGAACGGGGCTTTCGATCGTTTGTTTGAAGCGCCCGCGCGCAAAGCGGAGTCGCGCATCACGCAGCGCGAAATGGATCTGGCGCGCAGCATTCAAGTGATTACCGAAGAAGCGATGCTGAAGATGGTGCGCTTCACACACAAAGAAACCGGCATGAAGCGTTTGTGCATGGCCGGCGGCGTGGCTTTGAATTGCGTGGCCAACGGGCGCATCCTGCGCGAAGGGCCATTCGAAGATATTTGGATTCAACCGGCCGCAGGCGACGCCGGCGGCGCCGTCGGCATAGCACTCGCGATTTGGCATCGCTACTTGGGAAAGCCTCGCGACAGCGCCGAGCGACAAGGCACGTGGCAATCGTCGCGCGCAGCGTCGCATAACGGCGCGCCGCCTTATGCCGACGCGATGAAAGGTTCGTTTCTGGGTCCGCGCAACAGCGTCGAAGAGATCGAGTCCTTCCTGCGCTCGAAGAGTCTTCCCTACAAAAAATATTCCCGTCAGGATTTGCCCGGCGCGGTCGCACAACTGCTGGCTGAGGGAAAAATAATTGGGTTACATCAGGGTCGCATGGAATTTGGCCCACGCGCGCTGGGCGGCCGCAGCATCATCGGCGATCCACGTTCACCCGCGATGCAATCGGTGATGAATCTCAAGATCAAATATCGCGAGAGCTTTCGTCCCTTCGCGCCCAGCGTCTTGCGCGAAAATGTTTCGCATTGGTTTGAGTTGGCCGACGACAGTCCTTACATGCTTCTGGTCGCGGATGTTTTGCCGCAACACCGGCGCGCGATGACGGAAGAAGAAACCAAGCTTTTCGGCATCGACAAACTGAATGTGAAGCGCTCGGAGATTCCGGCGGTCACCCACGTCGATTACTCAGCGCGCATTCAAACTGTGCGCAGAGAAGTCAATCCGCTTTACTGGGACATCATCGACGCGTTCGGGCAATTGACCGGCTGCCCGATAATCGTGAACACGAGTTTCAATGTGCGCGGCGAGCCCATCGTCTGTACCCCCGAAGACAGCTATCGATGTTTTATGCGCACCGAGATGGATTACCTGGTGCTCGAAACGTGTGTGCTCGACAAGCGAGAGCAGCCGGCATTGAAAGACGATCAGGATTGGCGAAAGCAGTTTGCGCTTGATTAGGCGATAAGACGGAGCGCGGACATCCTTGTCCGCAAAGCGCGCTCAGCGCGCTCAATTTTTCGCGCTTCGCGCTCATGCCGGCAGGGATGCCCGCGCTCCAGCACGCAGCATTTTGCTCGATCAGGAAAATATAGCGAACCAGGCAGTGTCAGCACATAGTGCAAGATTCACATGATCGCGGAAACAGATTCTCCTGAGGCTGTCGCGGCGAAAACGCCCACCGGTTCGCGAATCAGGATTTTCAAATTGATAGCGGTGCTGTTGGGTTTCGTTTTTGCGCTCGCCGTAACCGAGGCTGGACTGCGCATGATCGAACAGACCAGGACGCCGCAAACGCCTGACGTTATTTCCGATCCGGTTTTGGGAATCCGCGTCGCCGCAAATGCCTCAGGTCACGACGCGCGGGGCTTTCGTAACGTGTCGGCGCCCGCACACGCGGACGTCGTGGCGATCGGCGACTCGCAAACGTGGGGCGTCAACGCTCAGGCGACGGACGCCTGGCCGCAACAACTTGCCCGGCTCTCGGGCCGCTCTGTTTACAACATGGCGGTGGGCGGTTATGGCCCCGATCAATATCTGATTCTGTCTAAGCAGGCGTTGCAGTTATCGCCAAAGACGATTGTCGTAGGTTTATATTTCGGTAACGATCTTTACGACGCTTACGCGTGGGCCTATCGCCAAAACGCGTTCGCCGACCTGCGTCTGGAAAACGCCGGCAACGATCTCTCGACTGACACGGTTCAGGCGCGCGCGGCGGCGCTTTGGGATGAAGAGAAAAACTTTCATTACAGCTACGGTCGGCGGTCGGCTAAGGGCTGGAGTATTTGGTTGCGCGAGCATACGGCCATCGGGCGGCTGCTCAATCGCAACGGTTGGTGGCTGGGTGCGTCGGATATCGATTATCAGATCGACCAAGAGTGGGCCCGCGCCTATCCGGACCATGCTGTTGTTTGTGACCAGAAAAATATTCGGACGGTGCTGACGACGGCCTATCGTTTGACCGCCGTTGATTTGGATGATCCGCACATCGCCGATGGGCTGCGCATTACCAAAGTCGTGCTGGGAAGAATCAGGCAACAGACCGAAGGGCACGCCAATCTGATCGTCATGATGATTCCTGCCAAAGAACTGGTTTATGCAGATGTGATGCGTCGAAACGGACCGCTCAACGGCACGTACGCGCGCGCGACGGAAATGGAAACCAAAGCACGCAACGATATGAAGTCATGGTGTGCAGACAATCGTGTCACGTGCATCGATGCTTTGCCCGCGATGCAAACGGCTCTGGCGCAAGGGCGGCAACTTTATCCGACCAGCGCCGAGAGTCACCCGATCGCCGCCGGTTATGGTGTGATTGCGAGTGTCGTGAACGATGCCCTCAAGGATCTGCCGCGCTAATTAACTTGAGGACGTCTCGTGCATTGATCAAACAGTTGTTTCGCTGACTCGCGATGGAAGAAAACGACCGCGTCAAGAAAATTAGTGTAGTCGTTCCCGTGCGCGACGAGGCGCGCACCATTGCGGCGCTGCTCGAGGGATTGTTGGGCCAGACGCTGCGGCCCGATGAAATTGTCATCACCGATGGCGGCTCGGAAGATCAGACGCGCGCCATCATCGGCGAGTTTATCGAACGCGGGGCGCCGGTGAAGTTATTGACAGACGAAGATTCAATGCCGGGGCGATCGCGCAACATCTCAGTGTCGAACGCAAAGAACGATTGGGTCGCTTTTATCGACGCCGGCATCACGCCGGCGAAGAACTGGTTGCAATCTTTGGCGGATCAGGTCGCCGAGCCGGCGCGGGCAGAAGTTGTTTACGGCTCGTACGAACCAATAATCGAAAACTTTTTCACCGAATGCGCCGCGATTGCTTATGTGCCGCCGCCGACCATCACCACCGAAGGCCCAGTCCTTCCTTATTCGTTTGCCTCGGCGCTGATGCCCCGGGCGGCTTGGGAGAAAGCGGGCGGCTTCCCTGAACATCTGCGTTCAGCCGAAGACTTAATCTTCATGCAAAGAGTCGAAGCCGCGGGATTTCGCATTGCACGCGCGCCGGCTGCGGTGGTCCATTGGTCCATTCAGCCGAGTTTGTGGCGGACCTTTAAGCGATTCGTTACTTACGCGCGTAACAACATGCGGGCGGGGCTTTGGCGGAATTGGCAGCGGCAGATCTGCCTGCGATACGCAGTGCTGGCGCTGTTGTTTGTGCCGTCAATTCTTTTCGGAGCGCGTTGGCTCGTAGCGCCGACTTTTTTCTGGCTCGCGTTAATGACTGCTCGCGCGCTGCGCGCCCTCTTACAAAATCGGCAATATTATCCGGCCAGCGTTTTTCGAAACAGTCTTCGATTGCTGATGATCGTTCCTATTCTAACGGTGATCGACCTGGCAACGTTCGTCGGGACTGCGCAATGGTTGTTGGCTGATTGGTGGGCAGATCGCAAGCGGGCGGGCGCATAAACAATCAATCATCCGTGCGGACGCTTTACATTTGTTATTTGAGTTTGGATGAGCCGCTCGTCCAGAGTCAGGTGTTGCCGTACCTTCGCGAAATCATCAAGGGCGGAGTCAACGTTCATCTCCTTACCTTCGAAAAAGATCTGAAAACAATATCTGCCGATCAGCTTGCAGACTGGAGAAAGAGTCTGACGGCGCAGAATATTGAATGGTCCTATCTGCCATATCACAAACGACCGTCGATCCCGGCGACTTTCTATGACGTGTTGCGCGGCGTGATTCACAGCGTCCGACTGGCTCGGCGGCACGCGATCGACGTACTGCACGCGCGTGCGCATATCCCGATGGCGATGGCCTTGATTGCTCGCCGGTTGACGCGATGCAAGACGATCTTCGATCTGCGCGGTTTGATTGCCGAGGAGTACGTCGATGCCGGTATCTGGAGAGAGAATTCGATTCCGTTCAAGGCGATCAAGCGCATCGAACGCGCCGGACTGGAGCGATCGAGTCAGATCGTGGTGCTGACAAATCGCGTCCGCGATTGGTTAATCAAAAAACATCCGGCACTGGCGAATAAGATTAGCGTGATTCCAACTTGCGTCGATCGATCGCGCTTTGCCGCCGCCGCGCCGCGCAGCGATCGCTTCGAACTGGTCTATGCAGGTTCCGTCGTCGGGCTCTACCTGTTAGACGAGATGGCGCGCTTCTTCCTGGAATTAAAGAAGCGCGAACCAACGGCTTTGTTTCGCGTCTTGACTCATGCGCCACGCGCAACTGTCTCGGACGTGATGCAGCGCGCCGGAATTTCTGTCGATGATTTTGAAGTCGTCGCCGTTTCGCCCGTGGACATTCCTGATAACCTGACGCGTGCACGCCTCGGAATATCTTTTCGCAAACCGGCATTCTCGCAAATCGCAGCTGCGCCGACGAAGATTGCCGAATACCTCGCCGCGGGAATCCCGGTCGTGAGTAATGCCGGCACCGGCGACGTCGATGAGATCCTGCAGCGCGAAAGCGTCGGTTTGACAGTACATTCGTTTGACGATGCGACCCTGGCCCAAGTCGCGTCGCAGGCACTGGCGCTGAGTCGCGATCCGGAGACCGAGATGCTTTGTCGCAAGGTTGCCGCCGAGCGATTCGATCTCGCAGAAATCGGCGGCCAGCGCTATCTCGAGGTTTACCGGCGAATCGCCGACCAGTGAAAGGCCTCGGCTTTGCCGACTGATGTGCGGAAGCGCTGTGCTTCCGTGAAAGTTTTCAGTTTGTCAATTGCGCTTCGCCCTCACTTTCCAAGGGCAGAGCCCAATTCTAAGTTGGATCACTCACCGGAAGGCCGAAGGCCTTCCGCACATCAGACGGCATAGCCGAGACGTGGCCTCGAAAACTGCGGCGCAACATGCTAATTTGACGTTCAGGCGCCTTTTTCATCTCAAAGCTTTCAGTCATTCTTGACGTTCCAAGATTCCATCAAATGGCTTCGACTCGAATCTTAATTACCGGCGGCGCGGGTTTTATTGGTAGCCATCTCGCGAGCGCGTTGCATCGTGACGGACACAAAATCGTCGTGCTTGATAACTTGTTGCCGCAGGTCCACGGGAACAATCCACGACCAAACTTACCCGATTGCGAAACGATCTGGGCCGACGTGCGCGATCAGGAGGCGCTGGACCGGGCGCTGAAGGACGTCGAGGTCGTGCATCATTTTGCGGCCGAGACCGGCGTCGGTCAGTCGCAATACGAAATCGCGCGGTACGTCTCGGTTAACACTTACGGAACTGCATTGGTGCTCGAAAGGGCCGCGGCGGCGGGCGTGCGCCAGGTGGTGATTGCATCTTCGCGCGCGGTTTACGGCGAAGGGACGTTCGATTGTCCTCGGTGCCGGCAAACGTTTGCGGCCGGCGCGAGAACTACGCAGCAGATGGACCAGGGCCGATTCGAGGTTTACTGTCCCGCGTGTGGCGACGCGGCGACAGCACTGCCGATGATGGAGTCGATGGCTGCACAGCCTGCTTCGATTTACGGTCTGACGAAATATCAACAGGAGCAAATGGCTCAGCAAGTAAGCGCCATCAACGATCTGCAAACAACGATTCTACGGTTCTTCAACGTGTATGGGCCCAATGAGCATCACAAGGGTGGCATGATGAGCGTCGTTGCCAGGAACTTCGATGCGGTCCGGCGTGGCGAGCCCATGCGTCTGTTCAGAAGCTATCGCCAGGAATATGCCGATGGAGGCCAGCTGCGGGACTT
>CBFHBI010000056.1:0-8949 GCA_965653755.1 uncultured Blastocatellia bacterium | reverse complement strand
CGACCACGCGAGCGCAGGCTTGCGGCGAATGAAAAGCAAGGTCAGGACGAATAGTACGAGGCCGTCTCCGAACGTCGTAAGCGCAATCCAAAACTTGTCGCTGCCAAATCGGCCATGCTCGTTAAACCAGCGGAAAATTTCGACGTCGTGGCCGGATAGGTTTACGAACAGGAGCAAGGCGAGGCAAAGAACGGGCGGGATGAAGAACCATTTCTCGATCCGCGGTTTCGCATCAGGACTCATTACTTGCGCATGATAACGCACCGTCATTGCCAGCCGCTATCAACTAAGGAAAGCCGCAGTGCATCTTATTTGCTTCACGATTCCGGGCTGGTTACCCTAATCAACATCGAGGTCGGGCCATGGCGATGCGAAAACAGCACTTATCGCTTCTGATTCTGTTGCTTACCATCTCTGCGGTCGCGATCAGGTCAGGAGCGCAAAGCAGCGCGCGTCGTTCTCCTCGCGGACACGCGGCGGCGGTCAGCCGTCCTGAAATCAACCAGGCATATGCGCGTTTGGCCGAGATGGGTTACGGCCGGGGGCCCAACGCGCTGGTCGCTTTTCAAAAATACTCGGGACTAAAACCGACTGGCCAAATGACCCGCGAAGATTTTGACGCTATCAAAAATGCCGCTGCGCCGAAAGCGCGCGACGCGGGATCTAGACATGTTGAAGTGGATCTCGATCGGCAGGTCCTTTTAGTTACCGATGATGATGGCGCCGTCAAGAAAGTCCTTCCCGTTTCCACCGGCAGCAATAAGCAGTACCACGAAAAGGGCATGAGCGGCCTGGCATACACGCCGCGCGGTCGTTTTAAGATCTACGCCAAGATTGCCGGTTGGCGAAAATCGCCGCTGGGCATGCTTTACTATCCAAACTACTTCAGCGATGGCTTGGCCATTCACGGTAACTCGTCGGTTCCGGATACGCCGGCGAGTCATGGATGCATCCGCGTGCCAAATTCCACGGCAGTCGATTTGTACAGGCAACTCCCAGTTGGAACGATCGTGTTGATTTACGACAAGGATTCGTTTGTGCGGGCAGGCGATTGGGTGCAAAAACAGTGAGCCGTGACCTTGCCGACCGCATCGGCTACCAATCCGGTTCCGGCGCGTAATACCAGGCCCGGCCGATGACTTCGTAATCACGATGATTGCGAATCGTCACCGCGATCTTTCTTCGCTTGCCGTCGTGCTTTTTGTTTGTCGGATAGTAACCGACGACATACCGGCGGTTGATGTCTGAAAAGATGCTCGAATAAATCGCGTCTGCCTGGTCAGGACTTTCGAGAAACGCCAGCCATCCACCACTTACTGTCGAAACCGCGGCCAGGGCGTTTTGGACTACGAGATGCGACTGCAAGTTGAACTCCTGCCATTCAGGTCTGCGCAGGAGGTCGGGAGGATCGTGGCTGAACCTACGTTTAGAGTCAGCATCCATCTGCTTCATTTGTTCGTCTCGGGTAAGTCCAGTTAACCGATACCCTGGAAAGACAGTGTAGATGGTCGCGCGCGATTTTTCGGCTGCGCGATAAATATCTTCGAGGCTGAATGACGCGCGTCTTTGCTCAATCATTTGTTGCACTCGTTGCTGCATTTTCGGATCTGGCGCCATGGGTAAAGGCTGCGGCGGAGGTTTGAGCTGACTCAGCGGAGAATTGCGCAACGTACCCAGCTCATCGCCGTCTGTTTGAAAAACGACAATCGGCCGCTGGTCTTCGTTATCGAACGCTTCGTTAAGCGTAGCGAATAGGGCGCTGTATTGTTGACTCTTGCCGAGTCGTCTTCCGCCAAAAATAGGTTTCGTCCGGGAAAGCAGTGACTGCAGTTTGTCTTTCAGTTTCTTCTTGTCGGTAGTGAAGTCCTGAATCATCTCCACGTCGTCATCGACAATCGCAACCCGATCGAGTGGTCCAAGTTTGTCAATCATCGACTTGGCCGCCGCGATGCTGGTTTTAATGAAAGGGAGCTGGCTGCCTGAGTAATCGATAATCAGGACGATCGTGCGCGCAACAGTTTGGTTCGTGCCGAGGGCAAACATGCCGACCTTTTGCGGCACGCCGTCTTCATTAATTAGAAAGTCCTCTTCAGTTAAACCGTCAACCGGTTTTCCATGCGCGTCCAGGACGAGGACGTCACTGGTCACCAGCGACGTCTCGACTTTCACCACATCTGCATCGTCATCGTTCGCGCGCGATGTTGGTTTATCAACGATTGCCTGCTGTTTGTCGGTATCCCAATGAGTTCGTTTCAGACTTGATCCAAAATCCTTGAGCTTTGGCCTTTCTTTCGTTTGCGCGCAGAGGTTAAGGGGCAGACTAATGACCAGTGAAAGAATCCAGAGGCCGGTGAGAACTGAAGATGATCGGTTGCCCATGATGTTGGCTCCCGTCTCGCTCTTGCGGTCAATCTATCACGAATTCGTGCGCCGCGAAACGCTATCAATCCCTACGCTATGAGTCATCAATCCTTTGAGCCATAATAAGTACGCGCTCTCTCGGAAAGAACTCGACACTTAGTCTATGCTTCAATGTCCGCGATGTGGTCGTCAGTATTCGGATGATGTGTTTGTGTGTCCGAGCGACCAGATGCTCCTACAAGCCGACGAGACCTTCGCCGACGTTCCGGTCGATCCGCTCCTGGGGCGAGTGTTCGACGGGAAATACCGGCTCGATGAAAAGTTGGGCGGCGGTGGTATGGGCTCAGTCTATAAGGCGACGCACCTGCTGATTGACCGTCCCGTAGCTTTGAAAGTTCTGAGCCAGCGCTTCGTTGGCGATCAGACCGCGCAGCAAAGATTCCGTCGCGAGGCACGCGCCGCGGGACGCATGCAACATCCGAATGCGGTGACAGTTACCGATTTCGGAACTACTGAAGACGGCTATCTGTACATCGTGATGGAACTGCTCGAAGGGCGGACGCTGCGTGACCTGATCGCGCACGAGGCCCCGCTCGATCCGGCGCGCGCAGTTTCACTGATGCTGCAGACTTGCAGCGCCGTCGGCGCGGCCCACGATGCCGGCTTGATTCATCGCGATTTGAAACCGGCGAATATTTTCATCGAGCAGCGTCCGAACTTTCCCGCGGTGGTTAAGGTGCTGGATTTTGGCGTCGCGAAATTTGTCGTCGAAGAGCATGATGACGATTATCACACGCTTACCCAGGTTGGCGCGCTCATCGGCACGCCACGTTACATGTCACCTGAACAATGCGCCGACGGTGTCGCGCTGACGCCGGCCACGGACGTGTACAGTCTGGGAATCATTCTCTACGAAATGTTGACGGGCGTCTGTCCATTCAACGGCGAGACGCATCTGGCGATTGCTTTGAAGCAAGTTTCGGAGGCGCCTCGGCCGCCGCGCGAGATCGTTCCTTCAATTCCTGCCGCTGTCGAAGGCGTAGTCTTGCACGCGCTCGCCAAGAATCCGAGTGAGCGGCCACTCGACGCCCACGCCTTGAGACGTGAATTGCATGTGACGGCGGAAAACCTGGGTCTGGAACATGCAGAGAGTTCACATTCGCCGACTTTCGAGACTTTGCGCAGTGCGGCCACTGAGAGTCCTTCCGGTCGTCTGATAATTGACTTGAACACTTTGCGGCAAGTTCAAGTTGCGAGCGCTATTGCGCCCAATGAAGAGACTAAGCCACTAGCGAATTCTTCCAACGATATGCAGCATCCCGCCATCAGCCGCGTGAACGTTTCTGTCGAGCGGCCGCAGGTGAAGCGAACGACCGTTTGGATCGCCGCAATCATCCTGCTGATCGCTATTCTTGGTTCTGGGGTGTTGGCGGCACGTTGGTGGACCGGGCAGAATTTCGCGATCACCACACAATCAACGCCGACACCGACCGAAACTCCTACGCCCACCCCAACCCCGACGCCCGCACCTGTTGCCAACAAGCCGCCGGCTCATCCCAGACACGAGCCCAGTTCAAAACCTTCGACGGTGAAAAAGGTCTGGGACAAGTTCAAGAAGGCGCTCCCGTTTTAACTCACGCGCCCTCGTCTCAATTTCAGTTCATGATGGGTTTGATACTATAGTCTTCACTTCGTGCACGGTAACTTGCGGTCGCAAACTAACAGTTTGCCTTATATTGAATGACGAAATCATTCAAAGTTGGTTCGGCTACGTTCGGCGATGGTCGTCTATCGCTCATCGCGGGCCCGTGCGTGATTGAATCGCGTGAACACGCAACCATGATGGCGCGCGAGTGCGCCGCGCGCGCGCGCGATACCGGCTTGGATTTCGTTTTCAAGACTTCGTTCGATAAAGCCAATCGATCTTCGATTAGGAGTTTTCGGGGGATTGGCATCGAAGCGGGCCTGGATATTCTGCGCGAGATCAAGGAAGAAGTGGGAGTGCCGGTGCTGACCGACATTCACGACGTCGATCAGGTTGAATGCGTCGCGGCGGTGGCGGACGTGCTGCAGATTCCGGCATTTCTTTGTCGCCAGACTGATTTGATTTCTGCGGCGGCCAAATCCGGACGCGCTGTGAATATCAAGAAAGGACAGTTCCTGGCGCCCGCGGACGCAAAGAACATCGTCGAAAAGGCGCGCGCTGCCGGCGGCGAGCGCGTGATGATCACTGAACGCGGCGTTAGTTTTGGGTACAACAATCTGGTCGTTGACATGCGCGCATTTCCGATCATGAGCGAGTTTGGCGTCCCCGTCGTTTTCGATGTGACGCACTCGCTGCAACTGCCGGGCGGCCTGGGTCATGCAACGGGGGGATTGTCGCAGTACATCGAACCACTCGCGCGTGCCGGTGTCGCCTGTGGCGTGGATGCGGTTTTCATGGAAGTGCATGATGCGCCGGAGCGCGCGCCGTCAGATGGCCCGAATATGCTGGCTTTGAATCGCATGTCTCGATTGTTGGAAAGTCTTCGCGAAATACATGAGCTGGTTAGCAAAGAAAGGGAATTGAAGGTTGCAAATTGAAAAATGAAAGTTGCGTTTTGTTGAGTCCTTTTAATTTGCGATTTTTACTTTGCAATTTTCAATTTTCAATCATCGACACATCTGCATATGAAGTTTTCCTCTGCCCTTAGTACGAGTGCCTTATTCCTAAGCTGTCTGGTCATCTTTTCCAAAACGTACGCCCAGGATGAACCGCGGGCCGCTTGGACTATCACGAGCTATGACATTACGGTGCCCTCGTTGGGCGGCGAGCGGGCGCTGAACGCGCGAGCCACCATAACGGCGCGCAACATTGGCCGCGGCGCGGGATCGACCTTAACCGTACGCATCAATGCAAAGGCCGAGGTGAAGTCCATCGCCGTGGGCTCGGCGACGGCGCCGTTTCTAGTCAGGGATCCACGTGGAAACACACGGCAGATCACGATCACTTTGCCCTCATCGGTGGCGCCAAATCAGAACGTCACAGCTACGATCGAATATCGCCTGCCCGTTGCCGAGAATAGCGGCACGGCGGCGCTTTCACCCGTGGGCTCGCAGTTTCTGCCGCAGGCAAACTGGTTTCCGCAAGTAAACAACGAAACGTCCGTACGCGGAGCTGACTTCGCGCCGTTTCGATTGACGATTAACGGCGGAGCCGCCTTGTCTTCCGGAGTTGATAAGAGTTCCGGTGGTAACAGCACGTTCGAGCAGTCGGCGAATGCGCAGCCGTTCTTCGTTACCGGCGCGTGGGATCGAATCGATGGCGGCGCGAACGCCAAAGGCATCAGCGCCTACGTGATGAAAGGCGCCGGCGCGGACGAACGCAAGCAAGCGGAGAGCCTGGTTAATCTTGCGAGTGACGTGCGCAATTTTTATGCGGACATTTTGGGTCCGGGTCCCGATGTGCCCGTGCGTCTGATTGCGGTAACGCGGGGCGCAGGATTCGAGGACGCTGGTGCGATCCTTTTGGGCAACGGAGCGTTTCAACGCAAGAGCATCGATTCGTCCACGGCGATGACGATCGGTGAAGCGATTGCCCGTTTGTGGATTGGCGCCGACACTCCGGTCCGCGGAGAAGGCCACGGCGTGTTGCGTGAGGGCCTAAGTCGTTTCCTGGCGACATGGTTCATCGAAAAGCAGTTTGGCGCAGACGCCGCTGAAGACGAACGCGGACGCGAGCGAGTAGCCTATGCGACGATCGCCAAACGCGACGGTCCGCTCTCACGCACTACGGCAATCGATTCGACCTATGCGAATGCGGTCGCGAACAAGGGCGCGATGGTTTGGCGGCTGGTCGATCATATTGTCGGACGCGAGGCATTCATTTCGATAATTAAATCGTTGCTGGCGAACGGTAAGTCGGACGCTGACGGATTGACGTTAGCTGCGGCCCGCGTCGCATTCGTAGCGCGCGGCGGCAACTCTTTGAAGACCCTTCTCGATCAAGAACTCGATCAACCTACAGATACCGACTTAATGGCCGGACTGCCGGTGCAGCAAGGTGGACAGTGGACCGCGGCATTGCGCAACCTTGGTTCGATGGACGTTACCGTCAACATCGCGGCCACGAACAGCGCCGGCCAACGCGTGCTCACGCAGGCGACAGTCCCGGCGCATGACTTTGGCCAAGCGACATTTAAGGATGCGTCGAACATTGTTTCCGTAGAAATCGATCCGGAGAAATTTTATCCGCAGCTCGATTATGCGAATGACGTGGCGCCGCACGTTCCCGAGGTGGCTGAGTCGCTGGGCGAGGGCAATCGATTGTACGGGGCTCAGGAGTATGCGAAGGCCGAAGCGTTAGCACGACAAATGTTGGCTGCGTCTCCGCGTTCGCAGGACGCGCGGATAATCCTGGGCCGCACCCTGCTGGCCGAGAATAAGAACGAAGAGGCCGAACGCGAATTCAAGCAACTGTTGACAGAGAAATTACCGTTGCCGGCCAGTCTGGCCTGGGCCAACTATGGGCTCGGCGAAATAGCTTTGCGTCGCGGGCAAGGCGCCGAGGCTTCGCGGCTGTTCACCGACGCTATTCGCGCGGACGGGGAATATGCATCGACGCTCACGGCTCGTGCCGAACGCATTCGCGCAGAGTCTGCGCCGCCAATCGATCCGGCAGTATCGGCGTTCATCAATCAATTAGACGCGGCCATCCGCGCCGGCAAGCAGGCCGACATTGGTCCGCTGATTGTGCCGGGAGAGCTGGGCCGTTTTGTGAAGCAACTCGTCGGCACCCAACCCGAGGCCTGGCAGACGCGCGTGCTGCGTACCGAACAGCTTGGCGCGGACCGCGTGGCCGTGGACGTCGCGCTTAGTTCGAAGCAATTAGGTGTTGAGCATTCCGGGACCGCGCTTTTTATCCTGGCCCGCGTCGGTGGTAGTTTGAAACTCGACGCCATCGAATTGTTCGAAGTTCGATGAGCGGAGTGAGCGGTAAGCAGTGAGCAGTCAGACTTTGGAAAGATAACCAATAGCTCTTAACACGCTTTCAACATTAATGGATTCACTGGAACTAAAACTAAACAAGCTACGCGGAGCGATTGTTGAGCGGGGATCATGCGCGGTTGCTTTTTCCGGCGGCGTCGATTCAACTCTGGTTTTGAAGATCGCGCATGAGATGCTTGGCGCGCAGGCCGTCGCCGTGACTGCTTTAAGCGAGTCTTTGCCGGCTGGAGAATTGGAAGCGGCGAGCGACCTTGCGCGGACTATCGGCGCGAGGCATTACGTCATTCGCACCTTTGAAACTGAAGACGCGAACTATTTGGCCAATGCGGCGAATCGTTGCTACTTCTGCAAGACCGAGATGTACGCGCGCATCGGAGGTTATGCGCGCCGCGCGGGGCTGAGCGTCGTGCTTGATGGATTGAATGCGGACGACCTCAATGATCGTCGTCCGGGACGCGCGGCCGCCATCGAACACGGCGTGATCTCGCCGCTGGTCGAAGCTGGCCTCGCCAAGACTGAGGTGAGGGAACTATCACGTCGATTCAATCTGCCGACGTGGGACAAACCGGCGCTAGCGTGTCTTTCATCGCGCATCCCGCATGGCACGCCCATTACTTTACAATCGCTTTCTCAGGTCGATCGGGCGGAAAGTTTTCTGAAGCGTATCGGTGTCGGCCAGGTGCGCGTGCGTCATCACGGCGATGTGGCGCGGATTGAAGTTGAACCGCAGGATTTCTCATTGCTGCAGGAACATCGGGCGCAAATCGAGACGCAGTTGGTATCGTTCGGATTTCTGCGCGTAGAAATTGATCCTCATGGTTACCGGGCGGTTGAGCAGCGTTGACGAGATGAATCCCCTTTGCTCCGGTCGCTATCGCGACTTGTCGGGATGCTGACACACTCTAAACTAGATGCACGCTGAATTACTCCGCGAGTTATTAACTGAAGTACGCAACGGCGACCGCACTGTAGAAAGCGCCGTCGAGCGTTTACGCAATCTCCCTTACGAGGATCTCGGTTTCGCTCGTTTGGACCACCACCGTGCGCTGCGGAAAGGTTTTCCTGAAGTAGTTTTCTGCGAAGGGAAACGCATCGAGCACGTGGTTGAAATCATGCAGCGGCTCGAGCAGAAACATTCACCGGTGCTGGCTACCCGGGCGACGCGCGAAGTCTACGATGCCGTCGTTGCCAAAATTCCCGCGGCAAAATATTTTGAAGCCGCGCGCATGATTCAGCTGGGCGTCAACGGCGCGCGGCCCACTGAGACCACGGTGCTGATTGTCTGCGCAGGAACTGCTGATGTGCCGGTTGCCGAAGAGGCAGCGCTAACGGCCGCCGCACTCGGCAGCAAGACGGAACGACTTTACGATGTCGGTGTCGCAGGCGTACATCGTTTGCTGGCGGCGCGCGACACGTTGAACTCAGCCAACGTCATCGTGGTCGTCGCCGGCATGGATGGCGCGCTGCCGACGTTGGTTGGTGGCTTGGTTTCATCGCCGGTCATCGCCGTACCGACGAGTGTTGGATACGGCACCGGCCTCGGCGGCACGGCGGCATTGATGACGATGCTGAATGCGTGCGCGCCTGCCATCGCGGTCGTAA
>CBFHBI010000055.1:0-8977 GCA_965653755.1 uncultured Blastocatellia bacterium | reverse complement strand
TTGCCGAATTCGACGCGAATAAATTGACGATCGATAAGCGCTGGAAGATTTCACCCGGCGATGCCCCGTCAGGTTTGGCAATGGATCTAAAGACGCGCCGGCTGTTTTCAGTTTGCGATAACAAGATGATGGTGATCTCAAACGCCGACGCGGGCCAGGTGGTCACCACGGTTCCCATCGGCGCCGGCAGCGATGGCGCGGCGTTCGATCCTGAACTGAAATACGCATTCAGCACGAACGGCGGCGACGGCACGCTGACGGTTGTGCACGAAGACGCGTCCGACAAATATTCAGTAGTCGAAAATGTGCCGACGCTCCGCCGCGCGCGCACCATCGCGCTCGACGAAAAGACGCACAGCGTTTACACGGTCACAGCGCAATTCGGCCAGGCTCCTGCGCCCACGACCGAACAACCGCGACCACGCGCACCGATGGTGCCGGGATCGTTTACGCTGTTGGTGTTCAGTCGTTAAATTTTGCTGGATGCTTTGCGCAAGAACTGCTTGGGAAGAGCCACGCATCTGAGAGGTAATCAAAAGAAGCTTTTGTTGATTGAGGGTAGCACCAATGACCACTGAAGAACGACAACAACTTATCGCACAGTACAAAGCCGGTTACGATCAAGTCGCGCAAGCACTCGACGGCTTTCCGACTGACAAACTCAACGCACATCCGATCGAAGGAAAGTGGAGCGCGGCGGAAATCGTCCATCATCTTGGCGACAGCGAAACCACCAGCGGCTTGCGGCTGCGCCGCTTGCTTTCCGAAGATCATCCATTGATCCAAGGCTACGATCAGGATGTCTATGCTAAAGAACTCCGCTACAACGAACGCGAGATGAGTCCATCGTTGGAACTCTTTCGCAGTACCCGCGCCTGCACGGCCCAACTCTTCGACTTCATGAGCGATGCTGATTGGCGCCGCGAAGGCACGCACTCCGAAAGCGGTTCGTACAGCGCGGAAGATTGGCTGAAGATTTACGCGGCTCACGCGCACAATCACGCCGCTCAGATTCGGCGATTGCGCGAAGTTCTCGGCGAGAGCGCAGCCGCGAGTGCGTGAAATCGGGCCCGACCGTCAGGGAGGGCGTGGTCACAAGCACCGGAACGCCCTCCTGACGGGTCGGGCTACTGCCCCGCGATCACCCTTCGTCTCATCCTGCCGGATCCGTGTGAATCTGCACACGCGTGCGCGGCAACTCAGATTCGATAGCGCGAATTACCAGCACCGTCAGGTCGTGCGCCTCTTCAACTTTCTTGTCGCGTTGCACTTCCAGATGCAAATCGACGAAGCGATGCGACCCTGAACGGCGCGTGCGCAAATCGTGGAAGCCCAGCACGCCTTTCGCCTCGTAACGACCGACGACGGCTGCGACTAATTCATCGACATCCTCCGGCAGTTTGCGGTCCATCAAAACGTTGACTGATTCAAAGGCGACGTGCACCGCCGACCAGAGTATGTAAATCGCGATCACAATCGAAACGATCGGATCGACCAGACGCCAGCCGGTGAACATGGTTACTGCCAACGCCGCCAACACGCCCAGATTGATGTACACGTCGGTAGCGTAATGCACGGCGTCCGAACTCAGCGCGGGCGAATCGGTTTGACGGGCCACGCGTCGCAGGCGAATGACAAGCGCGATGCTGACAATCACCGCGATCACCATGGAGGCAATTCCGATCACTTCAGATTGCGTGGGGTGCGGTTCGCGAATCCGATGCACTGCCTCCCAAATTAGAAACGCTCCCGAGAATCCGATCACGACCGCCTGAAATAAACCCGCCAGTGATTCGACTTTGCCGTGGCCGTAAAGGTGATCTTCGTCGGCGGGACGAGACGCGATACGCACAGCGATGTAATTCAAACTGGAGGAGAAGATGTCCATCACTGAATCGAGCAGCGAGGCCCACACGCTGATCGATGCCGTGAGCCAACCCGTTCCGGTTTTCAAAGCGATGAGAAAAGCGGCGGCGTAAATCGACAAACGCGCCGTCGAACTCTTCAGTGCGGCTTCTTTTTGTAGATGGTGTTCGTGCGCTGCCATGAAGTTGTCAGGATCGAGAGCGGTGGTCTTGAAATGCGTGGTAACAAACTTAACCGGTGACCGAAGAGTCAAAGTATACTGCACGCGATGCGGGTGGTTGTCGAATTTATTCTTTTGATTCTGATAATCAATTCGGTTTTCGCCCAACAGCCGACGCCTCAGATTCCGTCACCGATGGCGGAGCATACGCGTCCGCACACGCGAATTCAGGAAATGTCTGTTCCGGGACGCCGGATCGAACTGATGACTCTCAAGGGCGTGCGGCTGTTCGTTGGACCACGTGTCGATCCAAACAAGCCGGTGCCGCTGTTGATTCATTTTCACGGCGCGCCCTGGCTGGTCGAACGTCATGTTGCTTTGTGGCTGCCGCGCGCCGCGTTGATTACAGTGCAGCTGGGCGCCGGCTCGAGCGCCTATCGCCGTCCGTTTGAGCAGACCGATCTCCTGCGAAATATCTTGCAAGAGGCGAGTGTGCAATTGCATTTAAAGCACGGTTGGTCTTCGATTACGTTGTCAGGTTTTTCTGCGGGCTACGGCGCCGTGCGGCAGATTCTGCGCGCCCCTGAATATTTCGCGCTGGTAAACAACGTGCTGCTGCTCGACGGCATGCACGCGAGTTATGTTCCGGAAGGCAAGCCGCTCGCGGATGGCGGTGCGATCGAGGCAAACGACCTTGACTCATTTATCAGCTTCGCCAAAGAAGCGGTGCGCGGCAATAAACACTTCGTCGTTACGCATTCGGAGATTTTTCCGGGAACGTATGCAAGTACAACTGAGTGCGCTGATTTTTTGTTATCGCAGCTTGGGGCTCAGAATCGGCCTGTTCTTCGTCAAGGACCAATCGGCATGCAGCAACTGAGTGCAGTCGATCTTCGCGGACTTCACGTGCGCGGCTACGCGGGAAACTCCGCGCCTGACCACATCGATTTTCTGCACGCAATGCCCGCATGGTTTCCACTGCTACACATCAAATAATTTCTCTTTCGTAATTAATTTGATTTGCGTAATCTTTCAACGATGACCGCTCAAATCAATCGTCGCAACTTTCTTCAAGGTGCAGCGGCGACTGGCGCGTTGCTGTTAGCCGCGCGCGCTCGCACATTGGCGCTGCCGCCGGATCGTCACTTCGCGCCGGTCAACGTATCGCCCGATCGAATCATTCGCGAGGTAGTCGGATTACGACCCTATCGCGACGAAGGATTCGTAGTCTCGACCGAGCGGCTCGGCGAGAAACTGGTCCTTCATAACTATGGCCACGGCGGCGCCGGCATCACGCTGTCGTGGGGAACTGCGTCGCTCGCGGCCGATTTGTTGTCGGCGCCGGGCGTGATGGATGCCGCGTTGATGCAGCATTCGCGCCGGCCTTTGACTCCGCATTTCGCGGTGCTGGGTTGTGGCGTTAACGGTCTCTCACCGGCGCATATGCTGCAGCGGCGTTATGGGAACGCCGGGGCGATGGTCACGATCTATGCGAAAGACTTGCCGCCTAATACGACCTCGAACGTTGCCGGCGGCTTCTGGTCGCCCACCTCTGTTTACGAGCCGGGGATCGCCACGCCGCAATTTCGCGATCAGTTCAATAAAGCCTGTCACATCTCAAATCGCGCTTTCCAATTGCTCGCCGGATCCGACTATGGCGTGCGTTGGGTCGAGACCTACGAGCTGATTGTTAACGAGGCCAACCTCACGCGAGAGCTGCCCGGCGGAAACGACTTATATCCCGCCGCCGACATTCATCGAGATCCGAATCATTATTTCGGCTACAAGTTTGTGCGCCAATACAGCACGATGCTGATCGAGCCACAAACTTATCTAAATGCTTTGCTGCGCGATTTCTATGTCGCCGGCGGCAAGGTCATCGTCAAGGAATTGCGCGATGGTCATGAATTGCAGCGCTTGCCGGAGCGAGTCATCTTTAACTGCACTGGGCTCGGCGCGCGCGCCTTGGTCGGCGATAAGAAGCTTGGACCAGTGCGTGGACAACTGGAGATTCTGATTCCGCAGCCCGAAGTCGATTACTGCTATTTGAGCAGCGGCTACATGTTTCCCCGTCACGACGGGATCGTCTTGGGCGGCACGTTCGATCATGACGATTGGTCGCTGGAACCTCGCGCGGATCAGCGCGATTGGATCCTCGGAACGCACACCGAAGTTATGAATGGACTGAAAAAATAGCCGTCTCTCGGCGGCACGCGTAAGGAACTTCTTTCAACCTCGCGGCGTCTAAAACGTCATCCTGACATGCTGAGAAGACTGCAAGTAGCTTTAATCACGCCGCTGATCGCTGTCTGGATAATTGCACTCTCTCGCCCGCACTCTTCGCCAATCGTCCCTCCGAGCAATCCGTCGCAAACGGTTGCCGAGAGTTCAAACATGAGCGGCGAGCATGACTTCGTCGCTCACGTCGAAAGTCTTAAGAAAAAGTTGCCGTCGGCAGACTTCACGATCGTGGTGCAGGCGCCGTTCGTGGTCATCGGCGATGAGCCCGCCGCCGCTGTGAAGGATCATTCCGAGCGCACAGTGAAGTGGGCCGTCGATAAATTGAAGCAGGAGTATTTCTCGCAAGACCCGCGCGAGATTCTCGACATCTGGCTGTTCAAGGACGCAGCTTCATACGAAAAGAACGCGGTCCTGTTATTTGGCGAGAAGCCCACGACGCCTTACGGATATTATTCGAGCCGGCACAAGGCTTTGGTCATGAATATCTCAACCGGCGGCGGCACGCTGGTGCATGAGATTGTGCATCCGTTTGTCGAAGCCAACTTTCCCGCGTGTCCGGCATGGTTCAACGAAGGCCTCGGGTCGCTCTATGAACAGAGCGGCGAAGTCAACGGTCACATTCACGGATATACGAATTGGCGACTGCCGGGACTGCAACGCGCTATCAACGCTGGCAGCGTCTTATCGTTCAAAGATTTCACGGCGCTCGACACAAATAGTTTTTATAACGGCGAGCACGACAGGTACGCCCAAGCGCGATATCTTTGCTACTACCTGCAGCAACGCGGCTTACTCACAAAGTTCTATCAACAGTTTCATGCGAATCAGAAAGACGATCCGACCGGCTATCAAACCTTACGTCGTGTCCTCGGTCCGCGCGTGAACATGTTGGTCTTCCAAAAGCGTTGGGAGAAATTCGTGCTCAGCTTGAAGCAGGGTTACGAAGTCTCCGTCGCGCCGTAGAGTTGTATCCACCACAAAACCACGCGCTCGCCTTTTGCGTCGCATCTCACGTCGCGTGCGCGAGTGGCAAGGCCTTAAGCGTCGCCGGCTTCGCGCGCAGGGCGTCCAACGACCAAGGCCCGGGACCGGCGATCAAAAGGAAGGCGCAACAAGCTAGTTGGGCATACTCCGATCGAATCTCGTGCAGCACCGCCCAAAAACCAACTTGCGGCGGCACCGGCGGCGACGGCAGTGGTGACGTGCCGAGAAACAGCGGAATCTTCGTCGATGCCATCGCGACCAGCATTTCGATGATGAAAGGAATGGCAATCGCACGGGTCAGCAGTCCGGCGATCAGCAAAGCGCCTCCGACAATCTCGAACCATGCATCAGCCGACGCGGTAAAGTGCGGCGCCGGGAACCCGAGTTTGGCGAACCGGCCGACACCTTGATTTGGAAAGACGAATTTCATCACGCCTTCCCAAAGAAACACGGTTCCAGCCATCACTCTCAGCAAGATCGTCGCGCGTGGGCCATCAAGCGGCGGATGTAATAACCAATTAAGTTGATCCTTCATTTCAGTTCGCTCCTTGGCATGAATGTTTCACCTGTACAGACCGCGGTCGCTGTGTGAATATTCCTCGCCAGGCTTCAAGAAAATCTCCGGGAATAAAAAAGTGCGCGGAGCAGTCTTTGATCTGAAGAGGCAACGCAACCTGTCAGTTTTGCGATCGCGGGAGGCGCTAATGTGTGATTATCGCAAACTGACAGCTTGCGTTACTTGAGCGTCAGAAATTCCGAGGTTTGTTATTGCCACAAGACAGCAAGGTCGTTCGTTTTGAGCAAGTTGTTTTGCCGCATTTGAGCGCGGCACACAACCTCGCGCGCTGGTTGCTGCGGAACCCGCAAGACGCCGAGGACGTGGTGCAGGAATCGTTTCTGCGCGCGTTCCGCTTCTTCGAAGGCTATCGCGGCGGCGAGAGCCGCACGTGGCTGCTGACGATCGTGCGTAACGGTTGCTATTCGTGGCTGCAGAAGAATCGCGCGCGGGAACTCACTGAATCGATCGATGAATCTCAGGAAGAGTTTGCCGCCGATTTTCTCAACCCCGAGTCATTGCTGATTGCCGAGGTCGATTCGCAAATTGTTCGCGGCGCTTTGATTGACTTGCCGCTCGAATTTCGCGAGGTCATGGTGATGCGCGAGCTGGAAGATCTCTCATACAAGGAGATCGCTTTGATCGCCGACCTGCCGATCGGCACAGTCATGTCACGTCTGGCACGTGGGCGCAAGCGACTTCAAAAATTGCTGATCGAAAGAATGAATCTCAAACGCAGGCAGAAGGGAGGCGCGGCGGCATGACTTGTCAGGAACGAGCAATGCTGATTAATGCACTCGCCGATCGCGAATTGGACGTGGTGACGAGCATCGAGTTGGAAGGCCACATTCGCGCCTGCCCTGCTTGCGCGCAGAATGAAGGAGAGATTCGCAAACTCAAGGCACTGGTCAACGATTCATCGCTTCGTTTTGCGCCCGCGAGCAAATTTGAAAAACAGGTACGCTCGGCACTGCGTCAGGAAGCAAAAGACAAGTCGAGTTCGGGAATGAATGTCTGGCGCTGGGCATTCGCCGGAGCTGCGCTGGTCGCCGTGGTCCTATCAGTGCTGCTGTTAGTCAATCCTAATCGAACGTCGGCAAACGAAGTCATTGCGGCAGAGGTGGTTTCCAGTCACGTGCGTTCGCTGATGGCCCAACACCTCACCGACGTGCCGTCGTCAGATCAGCACACCGTCAAGCCGTGGTTCGATGGCAAGCTAGATTTCTCACCGCCGGTGAAGGATTTTAGTCAGCAGGGATTTGCCTTGACGGGCGGGCGGCTCGACTACATCGACAACCGTCCCGTCGCGGCCATCGTCTATCAGCGCCGCCAACATCCGATCAATCTCTTCGTGTGGCCGGCACGCGATAACGGCAAATCAACCGCGCAGGCGTCGGTGCGACAGGGATACAATCTAATTCGATGGACCAGCGGTGGCATGGAGTGGTGGGCCATCTCTGATCTGAATCTCGCCGAACTGCAACAGTTCACCCAGCTCTTGCAGGAGTAGCAAGCATCAGTATGACCTGCATCGCATGAAGGTCAAGTACCATTTGCGTCAGCAAATGGAATAACGTGACGTCGTAGTGCTGCTTGATCCCATCCGCTTACGCAGATGGTACTGACTCCGATCTTTGTGTAATCTGTCGCGCAAAATTCCGAAGTTCGGAGGAGCCCAGAATGCGCAAGCAGATCCTACTGTCGGCGATTTTAATCTTCGTCGTTCTTGCCTTTGTATTTTCCAATGGTCATCAATCAGTCGATGCCCAACAACGAGGCGGTTTAACGCCCGAACAGATTGCGCAACGTAATCAACGCGAACAGGAACTGGAGTCGATCGCCGTCATCGATCGCAAGGTGATGGTTCCCATGCGCGACGGCAAACGCATGGCCGCGGACATCTATCGGCCGAAAGATTCGTCGAAGAAGTATCCGACGGTTTTTTCGCGGACGCCTTACAACTTCAACTTCTGGGATGTGCGTAACGGCCTGCCGCGCGACATGAATACTGAACTCGATGCGGTCAAACGCGGCTACGCTTACGTGCAGATGAACGAGCGCGGTCATTTCTTCTCGGAAGGGAACTACGACATTCTTGGGCCGCCGCTGAGCGATGGTGACGATGCAATTTCATGGATTGCGAAACAGCCCTGGTCCAACGGCAAGGTGGGTTTGATTGGTTGCTCTTCGACCGCTGAATGGCAACTGGCGGTCGCGGCGCAAGGCAATCCCGCGCTCGCAGCGATTATTCCGCAGGGCTTCGGCGCCGGGGTCGGCCGCGTCGCTCCTTATTTTGAACAAGGCAACTGGTATCGCGGCGGCGCGGTGCAGATGCTTTTCATCGCCTGGATCAACGGGGAACAGAACCAGGTGCGGCCGATGTTCCCGCCCAACACTTCGCGAGAGGATTTGATTCGCGTCTCAAAGTCTTTCGATCTCGCGCAACAGCAACCCCCGGTCGATTGGTCGCAGGCGCTGCGTCACTTACCGGAGATGGATATTCTGAAAGCCGTCGATGGACCAAAAGGAATTTTCGCAGACGAAATGCCGGTCGCGACCGGTGGCGCAATGATCAAGCGCGCACCGAACGACTCAGCGTGGTACCGCGGCGGATTGTGGCACGACAACATGAACATCAATGTGCCAGGCTTTTGGTTCATGTCGTGGTACGACGTTTCGGTTGGGCCTAATCTCGCCGCGTACAACTTCGTTCGCAAGACCGCGAAAGGCGACATCGCGAACCAGCAATACGCCGTCATTGCGCCTACGCTTCATTGTTCCTACAAGCGCGCGACCGAGAACACCGTCGTCGGCGAGCGCAGCATGGGCGACGCGCGTTTGAATTACGACGAATTGACGTGGGGCTGGTTCGATCACTTTCTGCGAGGAGACAGCAACGGCATCCTCGAAAAGATTCCGCGCGTGCGTTACTTCACGATGGGCATCAACAAGTGGCAAGCCTCCGACACTTGGCCGCCGAAAGGCGCGCAGCCGCTCACATTTTATTTATCAAGCGGCGGCAAAGCGAACAGCTTGAATGGTGACGGCGCGCTGCTGACCGCGGCGCCGGCAAGCGACGCTCCTGATAAGTTCGATTACGATCCGATGAATCCTGTGCCTTCGTACGGCGGCAACGTCTGTTGCACGGGCAACGCAGTTCAGGGCGGCGC
>CBFHBI010000054.1:0-8993 GCA_965653755.1 uncultured Blastocatellia bacterium | reverse complement strand
GTGATCGCAGTGGCCGATGACAGCGTAAAGAGCGCGGCCCAAGTGCGCGGTTACATTCGCGATCACAAATCGCAGGAACTTCATTTGTCAGTCGTGCGCAACCATGAGACCAAACAGATCACAGTTCCGAGTGATCGTTTGGCCGGCGGACTAATCGGCATCGGCATCGTCGATGATTTTCCGATTTACAAACACAAACCGATGGCTTCGTTGGGTTACGCGGTTGACTCGAATATTCGAATCATGCAGCTAACCGGCAAAGCTTTGGAGCAAGTCTTCTCGGGAAAGAGATCGGTGAGGAACACGGTTTCAGGTCCGATCGGGATCTATCGCTTTGCGGCTGCGTCCGCGAACGAAGGTGGTTGGGCGGGTGTTTTTAGCACCCTCGGTTTTTTGAGTTTGAATCTCGGCGTCTTCAATCTGCTGCCAATTCCGGTGCTTGACGGCGGCGCAATCTTTCTATTGTTGGTCGAAGGTGCTTTGGCGATCGTCGGCATGACGATTTCGATGCGCGTTCGCGAGCGAATTCAACAGGTCGGTTTCGTGGTGGTCATTCTGTTGATGGTATTCGTGATCACCAATGACATCGTCAAACAAGTTTCGATTTCGCGGGGGAATTCAGGCAACGCGCCGGCTACGTCGCCCGCGCCTGCCAGTCCAGGAAAATAGTGTCAGAAGCCCGACCGTCAGGGAGGGCCACTAACGAAACCTGCCCTCCCTAACGGTCGGGCTTCTGACTCAAAACAGACATGCGTAAGACACGTCCAGTTCAAGTTAAGCACGTGCAAATCGGCGGCGGCGCGCCGGTCGTGATCCAGTCGATGACCAAGACCGACACCGCGAACGTCGATGAGACCGTCAAACAGATCGAAGAGATGGTTGCAGCCGGTTGCGAGATTGTGCGTCTGGCAGTGCCGGACAACGACGCCGCGCTGGCGCTGAAAGAAATTCGCAAACGCGTGCCCGAAGTTCCGCTGGTTGCCGACATTCATTTTCATTACAAGCTGGCTTTGATGGCGCTGGAGGCCGGCATCGACAAACTTCGTCTTAATCCCGGAAACATCGGCAAGCACGAACGAATCGTCGAAGTCGTGCGCGCCGCGCAAGCGCAGAAGGTTCCCATTCGCATCGGGGTCAACGGCGGCTCGTTGGAAAAAGATCTGCTCAAGAAATATGGCACCGCTACGCCCGAAGCGATGGTCGAATCGGCCATGCGTCATATTCAGATTCTCGAAGACCTCGACTTCACGGACATCATTATTTCGCTGAAAGCTTCTGACGTTCATCGCACAGTTGCGGCGTATCGTCTCTTGGCGGAGAAAGTCGATTATCCTTTTCATCTTGGCGTGACCGAAGCCGGCACGGCTTTTACCGGCACGATCAAATCGTCCATTGGTTTGGGGATTCTGCTGCACGAAGGCATCGGCGATACGATTCGCGTTTCACTCGCCGCCGAGCCGCAGGAAGAGGTGCGCGTGGCTTGGGAGATCGTGAAGTCTTTGGGCTTGCGCACGCGCGGCGTGACAGTTGTCGCTTGCCCAACCTGCGGCAGACTCGATGTAGATAACTTTGTCGAGATCGTCACCGAGATTGAACGAAGATTGGCCCACGTCGAGGAACCGCTTCACCTTTCGATCATGGGCTGCGCCGTCAATGGACCAGGCGAAGCGCACGACTCGCAACTCGGCATAACCTTCGGCCGTGGCGTCGGCATGATCTTCAAAGACGGCGTGCCAATGCGCAAAGTCGCCGGCGAAGACATCGTCGAAGCGTTCGTAAAGGAAACTGAGAAGCTTCTGGCTGAAGGACCGTCGTCCAAAGCTGTACCTGAGCCCGAGCTGGTAAACATCAAGTAGTGATTCTGCGGACGCCTTGGCTCATGGCTTACGTGTCTCTTTCGCCATTTGAATCCGTCTCGTCAATTCAGTTTTCAATTCGGGTTTAAGAATTAGACATCGCTCAAAGTCCTTCTGGGCCTGACCTTCGTCACCTCTCAGCAGCAGAACTAAGCCACGGTTCATGTAGGCGTACGCAAAATCCGGGTTCAGTTCCAGCGCTCGCGTGAAGTCTGTGATGGCGCTGTCAAACTCGCCACGCCGAAAATGCGCGGTGCCCCGTCCCTGATAGGGCGAAGCCATTTGTGAATTGATTTGTAATGCACGATCGAAGCTGGCAATCGCCGCGTCCGAGTCTTTCTTCGCCAGCAGAGCGTATCCGCGAAGCGAATGCGCCTCGGCAGACGATGGCTGGAGGCCAAGCGCGCGATCGAGATCCTTAAGGGCAGTCTCGACATCTTGTCGTTCAAGCTCCACATCAGCGCGGTTCGTGTAAGCCTCAAACATTTTCGGATTGATCGAGATCGCGCGATCGAAGTCGGCGAACGCTTCATCCAGATTTCCTTTTGTACGGTAAATGACACCGCGGTTGACATAAGCGATCGCGAGTCGCGGATCGATACGCAACGCCGCATTGAAATCAGCCATGGCATCGTCGAAAAATCCTTGCCTGACTTTGACGACGCCGCGACCGGCGTAAGCTTTCGCGGTAAATGGATCGATAACCGTGATATTCTCAGCTTCAGTGGGATTGAACTTACTCTGAACCCTTAGCGCCTCACTGAGATTTCTTTTTGGCGAGTCCAGCCGAGAGCTGATTTCGATTGCGCGGCTGAAATCTTCCGATGCCGACGCGAAATCACCTTGCGCGAATTTCTTTTGCGCTTGCTTAAAAAACCGCTGGGCCGAATCAGGCGTTTGCGCCGCCGCGTGGAGTGAGAACGCCGCGAGCGCACAGCTCGTGAACATAAAGCGATAGATTCGCATCGTAGCAACCTCCGTCCGAAACATGTCCGCCTTGCCGCGCGGACAGGTGCTTGAGCAAACTGCGTGCAGGGGATTGTTGCTGACCGCTATTGAAGATTGGTTGCTGTTGGACTAAGATGCGGCGCGTGGACGATGCATCTTGAGCGCTTCACGGCGACCAATCTTGTATTGTCAATTGGCCTCGCTGCTATTCGCGTAGCAGCGGGGCTTTATCATTTGAAACGTCATACGCACTAAACACGTCCGAGTTCCGCTTAGTGGCGAAAACATTTCTCGCTTAACAAAATTTCACAATTCAGAGTCGTAAGTTAGTGAAATCGAATCAGCAAAGGTTTCAAAGCGGCGTCGGTGTCGAGCACTTTGCCCGTTGCTGTTCGGTTGATATACTGCCGCACTCGTTTTCAATTAATGAAATATCCGACAATCAGGATCGTCATCGATTAAATGAGCGTACTTGTTGATAAATCTACGCGCCTGGTCGTGCAAGGCATCACCGGCAAAGAAGGAACGTTTCATACGAAACAGATGGTTGACTACGGCACGAACGTAGTCGGCGGCGTCACGCCCGGCAAAGGCGGCACGACGCATGAGGGCATTCCGGTTTTTAATACTGTAGCTGATGCCGTGAAGGAAGCCGGCGCGAATGCTTCGGTCATTTATGTGCCACCGGCGTTTGCAGCAGACGCAATCATGGAAGCTGCGGAGGTGGGAATTCCCGTGGTTGTCTGCATTACAGAAGGCATTCCGGCGCTCGACATGGTGAAGGTGAAAGAATACCTGCGTGATAAGCAGACCCGTTTGATTGGCCCAAACTGTCCCGGAATTATTAGTCCGGGCAAATGCAAGATTGGAATCATGCCCGGGCATATTCATAAAGAAGGGCGCGTCGGCGTCGTCTCGCGTTCAGGCACCTTGACTTATGAAGCGGTGGGCCAACTGACCTCTCTTGGCTTGGGCCAATCGTCGGCAATCGGCATCGGCGGCGATCCAATCGTCGGGACATCACATGTCGATGCGCTGAAGCTCTTTCAGGAAGACGCGGAAACAGAAGGCATCGTGATGATCGGCGAGATTGGTGGCACTGCCGAAGAGGAAGCCGCAGCGTTCGCGAAAGCCAACGTCACAAAACCGATCGTCGCTTTCATCGCCGGACAGACGGCGCCGCCGGGTCGTCGCATGGGCCACGCAGGCGCAATCATTGCCGGCGGCAAAGGAACTGCGGCTGAGAAGATGAAGGCACTGTCGGACGCCGGAATTCACGAGGTGAAATCTCCCGCCGACATCGGCTCGGCGATGAAAGCAGCTCTTAACTGATCAATGAACAATCTAACTTTCGCAATCATCAAACCCGACGCGGTGGGCGCCGGTCACACGGGAAAAATCATCGATCGCATCATCGGCGGCGGCTGTCGAATTCGCGCTATGAAGATGATCCATCAGACGCGCCAACAGGCTGAGGGGTTCTACGAGGTTCATCGCGGCAAACCATTCTATGAAGGCTTGACTGAATTTATGTCGAGTGGTCCATGTGTGGTCATGGTGCTGGAAAAAGACGGCGCGGTGAAGGCCTGGCGTGATCTGATGGGTGCAACCGATCCGGCGAAAGCCGATGCAGGCACCATCCGAAAAGAATTTGGCGGCTCAGTCGGCGAAAACGCGACGCATGGATCCGACTCGGACGAGAACGCCGCAATCGAAATCTCTTATTTCTTTAGCAAGCTGGAATTAGTTTGAACCCCTGTCAGTTGTCCGTCGTCAGTGGTCAGTTGCATTTTCGACGTCACAACTGACAATTGACAACCGACCACGGACAAACCTCTATGAAACGCTGCCCAACTTGTAATCGCACCTTCGATGAAGACTGGCTGGCCTTTTGTACTCAGGATGGGACGACGCTGGTTTCGGACGCGCCCGCGAAGGCAGATGAGCCACCCCCGACGATTCTCTCGCCGCCGCCACCCCCGGCTGGCGGTTGGCAGCAGCCGTCAGGTGGATTAGGTTCCGGGCAGTTTCAATCGCAGCCCATTCCGCCGCCGGTGCCGCCGTCTAACGTGGCGCCGTCAGGCGGATTCGGTTCTGGTCCATATCAAGCGCCGCAGCCTCCGCAAGCCTGGCAACCGCCGCCCGCGCCCACCGTGCAAGGACCAAAGCAGGGCATGGCGGTCGCTTCGATGATCTGCGGCATCTTCTCGATTACGATCGGCTGGTGCTGTTATCTCGGCGTGATCTCTTCACCCGTGGCAATTGGTCTGGGTATCTATCAACTCGTTCAGATCAAAAACAATCCGGACCAAAACACCGGCAAGGGCATGGCCATCACCGGCATCGCGACCGGCGCCGCCTATTTCGTCGGCATCGCCATCATCATAATCTTCTACGGCGCGATGGTTTTCATGGGGGCGCTGACGAACCACTAATAAGGCGCGGACTGGAGCGCAACCGTCTCGGTTGCCGCCTGGAGAATCGCGAGCGAGGACGCTTGCGCTCCAGTCGCAATCACTTCGCGATTTCCAATCCCGGGTCTAGCTGCTGCGGTGTTGAGGCTGCGCGTGAGTCCCGGCTCGTGTAGAATGACTGCGTCATGTCAATTCTTTCAGAAGTAATCGATTCGACCCGCGCAATCATTCAGGGGATGAGCGTCACGCTGTCCTACATTCCCAAACGCAAACAGACGGTCCAATACCCGGAAGATCCAGTCACGATGCAGCCGCGTTATCGCGGTCAGCATCTGCTGCATGTGGATGAAATGGGTCGCGAAAAATGGGTTGCGTGTTTTCTCTGCGCCGCCGCTTGCCCGTCGGAGTGCATCTACATCGAAGCTGCTGACGATCCGCGCCCGCCCACCGAGCGCACGGGCGTCGATGAGCGATACGCGAAGGTTTACAATATCGATTACAACCGCTGCATCTTCTGCGGGTTCTGCGTCGAGGCATGCCCCAAGGATGCGATCACTCACGGTTACAATTTTGAATTGTCAGTTTACAATCGCGGCGATCTGGTGAAGCGCAAAGACGATCTGCTGATCACCAAACAGGTGCAATCGAAGAATTACCGAGTGGCGTTTTCGGATGAAGACGTGGATTCGGAATATAAAGTCATTTGAAAGAGATCAGAGGTCGGACATCGGAAGTCGGACCGCCTAGCTCAAATAGTTCGGGCATCGATCCTTTTATCTCACGGAGGACAGCCATGTCGACCCCGATTACAGTGCGACAGTCCGAGCGCATCAACTCAGCAAAGGATCTAAAAGTTTACAAGGCTTCCTACGATCTGGCGATGAGGATCTTCGCAATCAGTCAGTCCTCTCCAGCGGACGAGCGCTATGCATTAACCAGCCAAATTCGCCGATCATCGCGCTCCGTATGTCTGAACTTACGAGAAGCCTGGGCCAAACGCAGGTATGAAGCGCATTTCATAAGCAAACTCACAGATTGCGATGGCGAAAATAGCGAGACTGATTCGTCACTCGATTTTGCGCGTGACTGCCGATATATTTCCCCCGAACAGCACGCGGAGTTGGTGTCAAAGTGCGAACAGATCGGCAGGATGCTTGGCAGTATGATGAAGAACGCATCCTCGTTCTTGATAACCAATCATTAAAGCAATGTCCGAAAAATCCGACGTCTGACTTCTGATGTCTGATTTCTATGCCTTTGAAGCAGTTTCATTACAAATGGGAATTCGATCTTGAATCATCGCCTGAACAGATCTGGCCCTTCGTTGCAGATACGAACCGCTTCAATCGGGATACCGGCGTGCCGTCGATCGAGATGGATTCCGATCAGCAAGGCCTGCGCAATGCGCGCCGCCGGCTGCATCTCACCGTGCTCGGCATTCCGGTTGAATGGGAAGAGCAACCGTTCGAGTGGGTGCGGCCGCATCGATTTGGCGTCGTGCGCCGTTATTCGAAAGGACCGATGCGGGAGCTGCGGGTGCGCGTTGAACTGACGCCGCAGTCAAGAACCGAGAGAGACGGCGGGCAGTCGAGCGGAACCAAACTTACCTACGAAGATTGGGCGCAACCGAATAACGTCGTTGGGCTCATCGCCATTCCCATTCAGATTGGCGTCGTGAGTGCGCGCAACTTCGCGCGCACCATTCGCGAATACGACCGGCTGGCCAAACGTGGCCGCACTGCCGCGAACCAATCCAACAAAGTTGAGTTTGCGTCTGGTGGTCGCGACCGTTTGCTGACTTTGAGCGAGAAGCTGGTGAGTTTGGGAAACGATCAGGAATTAGTCGCACTGCTGGTCGATCACGTGGAAAATGCCGATGAATTTTCTGCGGCTCGCATTCGGCCTTATGAGTTGGCACGGCTCTGGGACCAGCCGCGTCGTCCGGTGCTGGAAATGTGTTTGTGTGCGACGCGCGCAGGAATTCTCGATCTGCAATGGAGTCTGATGTGTCCGTTGTGCCGCGGCGGCAGTGCGATGAACTCGCTAACCGAAGTTGACAGAAACGTACATTGTCCAGGGTGCAACATCGATTTTAGTGTGAACTTCGAACAGTCCGTGGAATTGACGTTTCGCCCGAACGCCTCCATTCGCAAGGTCGATGCAGAGATATTTTGTGTGGGCGGTCCCCAAGTCATGCCGCACGTCGTTGCGCAGCAGTTACTCTCCGCCGGCGATGCGCGCGAAGTCGATGTCGATCTTGAAACCGGCCGTTACCGCGTGCGGACGATGAGCATTCCGGGTTGGCAGAACCTGCTGGCCGATGATCGGGTGACGGCCAAGCAGACGGTCCGCGCGCGGACTGAAGGTTGGACTAACGAAGAATTGCCTGTCAATAAACATGCGCGGCTGCAATTTGAAAATGGGACCAGCGAAGAACAACTGTTTATCCTTGAACGCACGGCCTGGAACGACGACGCGGCGACGGCGTCCGAGGTGACGGCGCTACAGGTGTTTCGCGATCTGTTCGCGACTGAAGCGCTCAGGCCGGGGGAACAAATCTCGGTCGGCACGCTGACGGTGCTATTTACGGATTTGAAAAACTCCACCCGCATGTATCGCGAGATCGGCGATGCCACGGCTTTCGGGCATGTGATGAATCATTTCGACGTGTTGAAAGAGATCATCGCCGCACACGACGGCGCGCTGGTCAAAACAATCGGCGACGCCGTAATGGCGGTATTTCGTCAACCCTCAGCGGCGCTGCGGGCGATGTTGGATGCGCAGCAACGGCTCGCGGACCCGAATACGCGCCAGCCGCTAAGTTTAAAAGCGGGTCTGCACGTTGGGCCATGCATTGCCGTGACACTGAACGAACGTTTGGACTATTTTGGTTCGACGGTGAATCTCGCCGCGCGCCTCGAAGGACACTCGACCGGGCAAGACATTGTGATTTCGAGTGACGTTTACGATGACACGGAAGTGCGCGCGTTCCTGAGTGAAGCGGGCAACGGATTTGTCGCGCGCCGGTTTGAGATACCGCTGAAGGGTTTTGATGAAGAGAAATTTCAGTTGTGGCGCGTGGCGCGGGCGACTTCGGAGTACCGCCTTCAGGCGGCAAATTCCGGGGGCGCTGATTCTGCCGCCTGTAGGCGGTACTCCAAACGAAGATGCTGATCGAAACCAAAGACGTCAGTCGCATTTATAAAATGGGCGCGACGCAAGTGACCGCGTTGGACCACGTAACCGTCGGCATCGGCGCGGGAGAATTTGTTTCGATTCAGGGAACGTCAGGCTCCGGGAAATCGACACTGCTCAATTTGCTCGGCGGCCTTGATCGCCCGACGAGTGGTGAGGTCTTTTTTGATGCTCAGGCGCTCGGGCCTTTGAGTAAGAAGCAGATGGCGCGATATCGGCGACATTCGGTTGGAATGATCTTTCAAAACTTCAATCTTATTCCGACTATGACTGCGGCTGAAAACGTCACGCTGGCGTTGGCGTTTGCCGGGATGCGCGGCGTCGAGCGGCGCGAACGGGCGACCGCGTTGTTGGAACGGGTTGGTCTCGCCGATCGAATGGACCACCGGCCGGCGGAATTGTCCGGCGGCGAGCAACAGCGAGTGGCGATTGCGCGCGCGTTGGCGAACCGGCCGCGAGTTTTGCTTGCTGACGAGCCGACCGGCAATTTAGACTCGACGCGGGCGCATGAGCTGCTGGCGCTGCTGCGTGAAATGGTCGAGCGCGACAGCCTGACGGTCCTGTTCGTGACGCACGATCA
>CBFHBI010000053.1:0-8997 GCA_965653755.1 uncultured Blastocatellia bacterium | reverse complement strand
CCCGCGCCCCGCCCGCTACCGCAGGCGGTTCTGACGACACAAAAATAGCCGCAGGCGGCCCCTCCCACTGAACCGCCTGCGGCGTTTACAAGGAAGCTTCAGTCTAATCCCTGGGGGATTTAGATTAGTTGACCTTCACGTGTATTTGTTTGGGTCTAGCTTCCTCGTTTTTCGGCAGCGTAATGGTGAGCACGCCGTCTTTGAACTCGGCGTTTATCCTGGCAGCGTTGACGTACAAGGGGACGTTGAAGCTGCGCATGAATTCACCATAATGCCGCTCGACGCGATGATAATTTTCGCGGTCCGTTTTCTCTTCAAACTTGCGCTCGCCCCGCAGGGTGAGCACGTTCTGTTCTAACTTCACCTCCACGTCTTCCTTCTTGACCTCTGGCAATTCGAATTTCATCACCAGCTCTTTATCGGTCTCGAAGATATCGCACGGCGGCACCCAAGCCTTCAGCGGCCACTCTTCCGTGAACGGCAGAGTGGTCTCCATGCGATGTGGGAACAGACGGAACGGATCGAGATGCATGAAGTCTTTAATGGGCGACATGAAATTTCCACTGTTCATGATCCATTCTCCCTTCATCGGTACGCAGGCCTCACCGGCCTGCCCCAGCACGCCGGAGGCGTGCGTACCATTCCGTCGACGCACCCACCCGCGCTCGTACAAGTCACCGGCTGGCCGGAACGGCATGCGACCGTTCGGCTTCGAGCTGGCTGATCTTCCCTTTCAGCCAACTCTTCACGACGCCTTGCGCCTTTGATTCGTCGCCCGTCATCTCCAACTCTTCAATCGTGTTGCCAGCTTCATTCAGGGGGATGAAATGACAAGGAACCGGTTGAGAGCGATTTTCCGGGCCGACGAAATCCAGCAGATGACATTCAGAGCACGGGTGGGCGCGATAGGGATATCCGTAGTTCAGACAACTCAAAGAGTCCTGGAAGATGGACTTTGGTAACCAAGGCGCGCGGACCGATCGGCCATACCCGCCCTCCTCGATGAATGATAATTCCTGTTTGAGAAGTTCAAGAATGTCTCGGTCATCTCTAGCCATGGCAAGTCCCTCCGGTTCTCCCTGTGTTCTTTTCCGAGCAACAAGCCGCTGCTCTTTGAGCTAAGAAATCCCACAGACTCGCACAGCAACCGATATGCCGATTGAAAACCAAAGCATTCGTGGCCCAGATCACATGAGCGGTAAATCGTCGATGGGGAAAGTTCCACAAGGCGTGAGCGAAAACTCCCAGCGGCCCAGTGAAGTTGTTGAAAAATCACACAAACTAACAGCAAAGAGAGTCGGCACATCTGTTGCTCAAAGTGGCTGGCTTTAATAGGACGAGGCGCATACCCGGCAAACGGCGCCTGGTCAGAAGTGGAGACAAGCACGAAATGAATGTCGCAACCAGGGCCGTCATCGGAAACCCCGTACCGGCCCGTCCGCCGCTTCACGTCCTGCCCTTCAATTCTCCGTTACGCGCCATTCCCGGAATCGATCGAGTCAGCCACAGCCGGATTTATCCACGCGGCGCGGTCGTCTTTCATGAAGGGAACATTGCGCGCGGGGTTTATGTGTTGTCGTCGGGACGCGCCAAGGTTTCGATCTCTTCGGCCGACGGTAAGAAGTTGATCATGCGCATTGCGCGCGCCGGCGACGTGCTCGGCCTCTATGCCGGGTTGACGGGCCGCGCCTTCGAAGCTACGGCGGAGATGGTTGAAGGCGGCCGCGTCGATTTCATTTCGCGCACCGATCTCTTGAATCTGATGAGCCAACAGCAAATGCTGAATTCCGATCTGGTCGAAATGTTCAGCCGTCAATTCAGCGAGTATGTTGACAACACTCGGATGCTGCTTTTGTCGGAGTCGGCGCTGGAAAAATTGGCTCGTTTGATTGTCAGGTGGGGACGTGATTTTGGCGAGCGCACCAGCGAAGGGATTCGCGTCAAGCTGCTTCTGACGCAGGAAGAGATTGCCCAAATTATCGGCGCGTCCCGCGAGACTGTGACCAGGCTTTTCAGCACGCTTAAGCGCGATCAAATCATTCGCGTCAAACGAGATTCGATGTGGATTCGCGACAGCGAGGCGCTGGCCTCGATTGCCCAAATGTCCACCTGACGTTTTATTTCTACGGCAGTGACGGGCATCACCGCGCGCTACTGTCAAAAGTACTAGGGTGCTAATGCTCGGCCCAGCTTTAGGATGATTAGCTGGCGAAGCAGCACCGGGAAAGTTTCTCAAAAGGAATAAGAAGGAGGCTCCAAGTGAGACTCGCAAGAAAAATCAAAACGCTGATCGTCCTGCTCGCGGTAGTTTCGGTCGTAGTTTGGTTGACCGGCGCGAAGAAGACGCAGGCGGTCGGTCGTTCGGGTAATGACGACAAGCCGGCAGCCACTGATTATGCCGGCAGCGACACCTGTCAGGCCTGCCACGAAGATACCTTCAAGGCCTATTCGCACACGGCCCACGCGACGTTGACCAAGCTGAGTAACTGGAAAGGCAAAGCTACCGGCTGCGAATCGTGTCATGGACCAGGCAAGGCCCACGTCGATGGCGGCGGCGACAAGACCAAGATCATTTCTTTCACGGGCAAGTCTTCGAAGGAGATATCCGAAACTTGTTTGAGTTGCCACGCAGGGAAGGAAGAGCGCAATAACTTCCGCCGTGGCGAGCACTGGCGCAACGACATTGGGTGCGTTGATTGTCACTCGCCGCACGCCGACAAAGTCGGCCGCAACGTCGCCAGTTCGAATTTGTTTCCGACGACCGCGAACGCTGAGAAGCCTGGCTTCTCGACGACGCGCATGTTGAAGGCAAACGATCCGCAGCTCTGCACCAGTTGTCATAACGAGGTGAAGCCGCAATTCACCATGCCGTTCCATCACAAAGTTTTGGAAGGCACGATGCGTTGCAGCGATTGTCACAACCCGCACGGCGGATTCGAAACGAAGCAGACGCGACTTGCCTCGGGTGCAGATGCGGCTTGCATCAAGTGCCACGTTGACAAGCAAGGGCCGTTTACTTACGAGCACGCGCCGGTGAAAACCGAAGGCTGCACGTCTTGTCACACGCCGCACGGATCAGCCAATGCGCGGTTGTTGAAGTACAGCGCTGTGAACCAACTCTGCCTGACTTGTCACAGCGTGGCGCACGATGCAGGCGCCGTCGAGCCTTCAGGCCCGCAGCACAACCAAAACGCGCAATACAACAATTGCACGGCGTGTCACGTGAAGATTCACGGCTCGCGTTCGAGCCCGGTCTTCTTCCGATAGAGAGTTCAGTTTGGAGTACCGCCTTCAGGCGGCCGCTTAGAAGGTGGTACTCCACAGAGGCATTCAGGAGCCGCCTGAAGGCGGGACTCCGAAACAAGCCAGAGGATGGACGGCATGAAAACCAACACTACGAAGCTGCTGCGGACATTGTCGGGAGTAGCGTTAGCCATCGCGCTGACGGCGAGCGCGGCGATGGCCCAGGACGTGGCCACGAATACCAAGGCGACTCAGATACAAGACGCGAAGGACCCGAAAGCGACATCGACTAAGAAGGATGACAAGAAGGCTGCAAAGACGACCAAGAAAGCAGCGAATAAGACCCCCGACAAGGAGCCTACCTCGCAAACGGTCGGCGATGATGCCGGGAGTTACAAAGTAGTCGGCGCGATCGAGTTCGGTTATCGCGGTCAACGCGTCGATGGCGACATCAACAAGTTCAAGAGCGATCTGAATTACAAAGCCGGACCAAGACTCTTCGACAGCTCTTTCTTTATGAAGTCGAAAGACGGCCAGGGTGGCGGGCTGTTCGATTCTTTGATGGTGACCTCGACCGGCTGGGGCGCAGATCCGCAAGGCAACATGCGCATCAGCGTCGAGAACCCGAAATGGTACCGGTTCGACGGACAATATCGCCGCTTCAAGTACTATCGCTTCCTCAACAACATCGCGAATCCAACCTGGCTATTCTCGCCGATTCAAACGCCGGCTAATCCGGTGACGGGTCTCCACGGCTTCAACACGCGGACTGAGATGGGCGATTTCGATCTGACGATCCTGCCGAAGAACGAAACGATTCGTTTCAATATCGGATACTCGCCAGAACGATACGACGGCCCGTCCTATACGAACTATCACAACGGCGGCAACGATTTCTGGCTGCTCAATAATTTGAAATCGCGAGCTGACGACTGGCGCGTCGGTGCTGACGGAAAGTTCGGCATTCTCGATTGGACCTTCGTGCAAGGCTTCCGTCGCTTCCGCGACGACAGCGTAATTCCCGCGGGCGTTGGCTTGAACCAAAATGCGTCAACATCTGTGGCGCAGCTCACCAGTTTCCTGCGGTCAGAGCCGACGCGCGGCAGCACTGACTTCACGCGCTTCAGCGTGCATTCGCTGATCAACGGAAAGCTCGACATCACTGGCCGCGGAATCTACAGCCGCTCGACGGCTAATTCGACGTACTTCGAAAATAATGCGGGCCGGAACTTCATTTTCAGACTCACGGGATGGCCACCAACGCCGCCGTCAGCCCAACCGAACACGACGAATCCGAGTTCATACACGATCGCCGGCGACGTAAGACGGCCGAGTCACGTCATCGACTTCGGCTTGACCTATTTGGCGAGCGACAAATTCCGGCTCTCGAACACTTTTCATGAAGAGGCGTTTTTCATCAACGGGTTGGATCTGTTTAGCGCGTTCTATTCGCTGACGCGCCCGATCACCGGTGGTACCCGTACCGACACGTTAAGCGTGTCGCCGGTGCCGGCCAACAAGCTCACGCACTACAGCAAGTACTCGGACACCGTCGAAGGCGATTACCAATTCAATAAGAACTACTCGGTGCACTTTGGTTATCGCTTCGGTCATCGACACGACATCGTGCAGATCACCGGGTATGCACTTAACAGCAATAACCCAGCGCCGATTACCGATCCTACGGCGGACATCGAAGAGAACAATACCCACGCCTTCTTCGGCGGATTCAAAGCACGGTTCACCAAAGACTGGTATGTCTGGTTTGACGCCGAGCATGGCACGGCCGACAACATCTTCACGCGCATAGGCAATTACAACTACACGAACGTGCGCGCGAAGAGCCGTTACACGCCGAATCGCAAGCTGAACTTCAACGCCGGTCTCATCATTCGCAACAACGCGAATCCGTCTGAGATCGCCGGTGTGAATGCGCAAGATTTTGGGGTGGATCTGCGTACCCGCATTATCACTTCGTCAGTTGACTGGATGCCGACCTCGCGCGTCACAGTCAACTTCGGATACAACTACAATTGGGTCGATAGCGACGCGGTCATCGATTACTACTATCAGGTGCCGCCGGCCGCCAGTCTCTTCCATCACTTCGGCCACGCGCTTTATTACCAGAGAAACAATTACTTCTTTGCCGACGTGACTTCGCGCCTGAATCGTCGCATGACGTTGTTCACATCGTTCCGCATGAACAAAGACAACGGCCAGGGCGATCGGTTGTCGAATCCGGCGGGCGGAACGCCCATTACCGGCGGGGTGATACCGCCGGGCGGAACCTCAGCCGTGGCCGCGAATCTCGGCGGCACGCTGATCACTTCCTATCCGATGAATTTCGTGAGTCCTGAGGCGCGGCTGGCGATTGTGATTAACCGTCATCTGGATTGGAATCTCGGCTATCAGTACTTCGCCTACAACGAGAATCAATTTCTAAACACGTTTCCCGGCAGCCCGCGCGCACAAAACTATCATGCGCATCTGCCGTACATGTCGCTCCGCTTTTACATTGGGCGCAAGGAATAGCTAGTCGCAGAGATGTGATCGTCGCCAAACTCCAGCCGAGGATAAAGCCGAAGCTGGAGTTTGTTTATAGCTCAGCACATCCCAGGAGGCGCTTGCTTGATGTTCACTGACTCGACACCGCCAACTCGTCGCAGTTTTCTGGATTACCTGCTGGGCAGCACTGCGGTCGCCACGCTCGGTGCGATCGTTTATCCGATTTTCAGATTCATGTCGCCGCCGCAAATCGTCGAGTCGGCTGAAAATTCTGTCGTGGCCGCGAAACTGAGCGAAGTGCCGCCCAACTCGGGAAAGATTTTTAAATTCGGAAACAAACCGGGCATCCTGGTCCATACGGCGCAGGGAGAATTCAAGGCATTCTCGGCCGTGTGTACGCACCTCGAGTGCATCGTTCAATATCGAGACGATCCGAACCAGATTTGGTGCGCCTGCCATACCGGGCAATACACCGTGAGCGGCACGAATATCGGTGGCCCACCACCGAGGCCTTTGGACGAGTACAAGGTGCATACGCGCGGGGACGACGTGGTCGTCACGCGAAGTTAATTTCTCTGGCCCAGCCGTTCACGGCTGGGTTGTGGAAGTAAGCAGAACCAGGTTGGAAGCCTCCTTAAGGAGGCTTTGCATGTCTGACGGATCGTGTTCCCAGCCGTAAACGGCTGGGCTAGAGAAAAGGCGGCTAGAGCCTTTTCAAACGATGACAATCGAACCCCTGAAAAATTGGCTGGACGAGCGTCTGTCCATCAGCACGCTCCAGGCCATGGCGGACAAGAAGGAAGTACCGCTGCATCGTCATTCGATCTGGTACTACTTCGGCGGCATGACACTGTTTCTGTTCGCCGTGCAGGTCGCCACCGGCATTCTGCTACTTCTCTATTACCGGCCCAGCTCAGAAAACGCATTCGAGAGCGTTCAATTCATCATCACGGAAGTTAAGTTCGGTTGGCTGATTCGATCGATTCATAGCTGGTCGGCGAACCTGATGATCGCGACGCTGTTCATTCACATGTTCAGCGTGTTCTTCCTGCGAGCGTACTATCCGCCGCGCGAAATCACCTGGCTCAGCGGCGCGGTGCTGCTTTTCATCGTGATTTGTTTCGGCTTCAGTGGTTACTTGTTGCCGTGGAACAAACTCGCGTTCTTCGCGACCAAGGTTGGCACCGAAATCGCCGGCGTCGTGCCGATTGTCGGACGCCCGGCGCTCCGTTTTCTGCGCGGCGGCGACGATGTGACCGGCGCGACGCTGACGCGCTTTTTCGGATTTCACGTCGCAGTCTTGCCCGCTACTGCAACTGTCTTTATCGGCATTCACGTGTTGCTGGTCCAACTGCACGGCATGCACGTGCCGAAAGCTTACGAACACAATTATCAGCGGATGAAGTTCTTTCCGAACTTCATTATGCGCGATCTGATTGGCTGGATTCTGGCGATTGGCGTGCTCGCGGCGTTGGCTGCGTTGTTCCCGTGGGAACTGGGCGAGAAGGCGGATCCGTTCGCTCCAGCGCCGGCCGGGATTAAGCCCGAATGGTATTTCCTTTTCATGTTTCAGACTTTGAAATGGATTCCCGCAAAGATTCTCGGCATGGACGGCGAGGTGATCGGCATCATGACTTTCAATGCGATCGCACTGCTTTTATTTCTGGTTCCGTTCATCGATCGCGATCCTGAGAATCGGCGACGACATTTGATTTTCAATATCTGCGGCGTCGTCGCGTTGATGTACATCGTGGTCATGACAATCGTCGGCTACATGGCGAAGTAGTTTGGAGTGCGCCGGCAGAGCGAAGCGGCGACGGCGCTTTGGATAGTCAAATGAAACAACAACGCTTTGTGAAATCTGAAGGCCGATCCAAAGCGGCGTCGTTGCCGCCGCACTCCAAATTTTTTGCGTTTTTCATCGTGCTGACGCTCTGCGGCGCCGCCGCTGCCCAAACGAAATCTTCCTGCATCGAATGCCACAGCAAACTCGACGACACGCGGCTGAGCGCGCCCGCGAAACTCTTCGACAACGACATTCACAAATCGCGCGGCTTATCGTGTAACGATTGTCACGGCGGCGATCCAACTGCCGATACGAAAGAAGGCGCGAAAGATCCGCGCAAAGGCTATCTCGGCAAACCGAAGACGCTCGACATTCCCGCGTACTGTGGCAAGTGTCACAGCGACGCAAACTTGATGAAGCGATTCAATCCTTCATTGCGCGTGGACCAGGAACGCGAGTACTACACGAGCGTCCACGGCAAATTGCTGAAAGAGAAAGGCGAAACCCGCGTCGCGACCTGCATCAGTTGTCACAGCGTCCATGGCATCCGCGCTCCGACCGATCCGCTTTCATCTGTTTATCCGGCGAACGTCGCCGAAACCTGCGCGAAGTGCCACGCGAGCGCGGACTACATGAAGCCGTTCGGCATTCCCAGCGACCAATACGACAAATACAAAACCAGCGTCCACGCCAACGCGATTTATGTGAAGCAGGATTTGTCGGCGCCGACGTGCAATGACTGTCACGGAAATCACGGCGCGGCTCCGCCCGGCATCGCATCGGTCGCAAACGTTTGCGGCCAATGTCACGCGCGCCAGGCGGAACTGTTTCAGACGAGTCCGCATAAGAAGGCGTTCGACAATAAGCAGTTGGGCGAGTGCATCACTTGTCACAGCAATCACGCGATCTTGAAGCCGAACGACTCGATGATCGGGACGCAGCAAGGCGCGCTCTGCATCAATTGCCACTCGAACGGCGACAAAGGCTTTGCGGCGGCCGGCATGATGCGCACCCGCATCGACGATTTGATCGCCAGCATCGACAAATCGACCGGGATACTCAATCAAGCCGAACGCAAAGGCATGGAAGTCAGCAAGCCGAAGTTCGATTTGAAAGGCGCGACCGATGCGTTGACGCACGCGCGCGTGCTGATTCATTCGTCGTCAACGACCGAAGTGGACAAGGTGGTTGGACCAGGGCTGGAAGTCGCCGACAAAGGGTATCAGGCGGGGGTCGCGGCACTGGGTGAATGGAAGTTCCGGCGCGAAGGGTTGGCGGTGTCGCTCGTCTTCATTTTGTTCCTGGCGTTTCTGGTTTATCTTAAGATTCGCCAGATTGAGAGGCGGCAGGCGACATGAGCCTTGATATGGAGTGCGCCGGCGGAGCGGAGCGGCGACGGCGCTTTGGATCGCTTGACTCCGTTTCGCAGGTGGTAGCGATTTCGGCGGACGACGATCCAAAGC
>CBFHBI010000052.1:0-9058 GCA_965653755.1 uncultured Blastocatellia bacterium | reverse complement strand
TCTCCGCGTGCGTCGTAATCGCGGCGCGCAGTTCATCCAACTCTTCACGCATCTTGTCGAAAATCTCTTCGACATTTTTCCAATCGAATCCGACGCGCGCGACCTTGGTCGAGATTTGATGGGCCTCCATCAGCGCCGGGGCTTTCGTCGAAACTCCGTCGAGGATCGAAGCACCGGCGTCTGCGTCTTTGCCGGCGGCACGTTTTTCTTCGGCCTTAATCGCTTCCCAATTTCGCAGCACTTCGGCCGAGTCGCCTGCGGTTGTGTCGCCGAAAACGTGCGGGTGGCGGCGGACCATCTTTTCATGCACCTGCGTGATCACGTCGTCGATAGTGAATTCACCCTTCTCCTTCGCCACGCGCGCGAAAAAAGTTATTTGAAAAAGCAGATCGCCAAGCTCTTCGCGCAAATTATCGAAACGTCCCAGGCGCGCTTCCTCCATCGCATCGAACGCCTCGTACGCTTCTTCCAGAAGCATCGGCGCCAGCGTAGCGTACGTTTGTTCGCGGTCCCACGGACAGCCGCCGGGATCGCGTAAGCGGTCCATCCACTCAACCAGATCAGTAAAAGTTTTCGGCTTGCGAATTAGTTTCAGGTTTCAGGTTCCAAGTTTCAAGTTGTCATGTAGCGCAAGCTGTTAGCTTGCGTGCGCGCGCAAACTGACAGTTTGCGTTACGACTGCCAACTTTGCGATCAAATCAAACGCGATGCTAAGATCGCCGCGTCTTATTTCCATTTCGTCAGACGTGCCAGCGCCAGAATTACGGCGCGTCGCTGTGTAAAGCCATGAGCGAAGAACAACCCACATTCAAAGTCGTTGACCGACGCCCATTCAATCCTGACGGCAGTCCGCGCGAGTTGTCGCAGCAGGAGCAGGAGGAGGCCGAGCGCGCGGCGAAAGTTGCCGAAGTAGAAAATGCGGCCGCTCGCGCAATGGCCGAGGACGCAAACGCGGCCGCCCAACCACCGCAGCGATCTGCTTCCGCGCGATCCGAACGGCCACATTCGCACGCGGGAGATCCGCTCGACGATCCGGCGAGCTTCCTTAGTCTGGTAATGTCGCTCGCTTCGAACGCCGCCGCGAGTCTGGGCATGATGCCGCACCCGGCGACGGGCGAGACTGGCGTCGATTTACCCACGGCGAAACATTGGATCGACGTCCTGGGAATGTTGGAGCGGAAGACCCAGGGCAATCTGGATCAACAGGAAGCGCAGACCGTCGAAAGCCTGCTCGCGGATTTGCGCATGCAGTACGTATCGTTCACCAATGCGCCCACTCCACCGCCACCCAAATTCAGCGCGAGCGATATCACCGGCGGTAAATAACCTCCGTAAATCGTAAATCGTGAATAGTAAATAGTCCGCTTCATCGGCTTTTCTATTTACGATTTACGATTCACGATTTACTAGATGAAACTAACCTTTCTCGGCACCGGCACTTCGACCGGGGTTCCTTCGATCGCCTGCGATTGTGAGACGTGCATGTCTGACGATCCACGCGACAAACGTCTGCGCGTTTCGGTTTTGATTGAGCACGCCGGGCAGACGCTAATCATCGATACTTCCAGCGACTTCCGACAGCAGGCGCTGAAGATCGGATTGAAACATCTCGATGCCGTACTCATCACGCATTGCCACGCCGATCATATTTTTGGACTTGACGACATCAGGCCGCTGAATTTTCGGCATGGCGCGCTTGGGATTTATGCGAACCAGCGCGCCTGGAAAGACATCCGCAGAATTTTCCAATACGTCTTTGAGCCCACACATTTCGGCGGCGGCCTGCCGCAGATTGTGCCGCACACCGTAGTTGATGGCGCGCCGTTTTGTCTCGGCAAAGATCTGGAAATTACCCCGCTGGAAGTAATTCATGGACGCCTGCCCGTTGTTGCCTATCGCTTCAATGATTTTGCCTACGCAACCGATCTCAGCGAGATTCCGCCGGCGACGATTGAAGGTCTGCGCGATTTGCAGGTGCTGGTGCTCGACTGTCTGCGGATTCGTCCGCATCAAACGCATCTTTGGCTCGAACGTGCGCTGGAATATGTGGAAGAGCTGAAGCCGCAGCGCACTTACTTGACCCACATCACGCACGAAGTGAAGCACGAACGCGATTCGAAACTGCTGCCGGACGGGGTTGAATGGGCATATGACGGATTGGTGGTAAGCGACGAGTAAAGCAAACCGGGGCAGTAGCCCGAACGTTAGGGACGGCGTGATAACTAGATCGACACGCCCTCCCTAACGGTCGGGCTACTGCCCCGAGCCGACGTCAATGAGACTCTTTCACGGAACTGAAAACGCCGACATCGCGCGCCCGACGGTCCTCACCCTCGGTGTCTTTGACGGTTTGCATCTTGGCCACCAACTTATCATGAAGACGCTGGTCGATCGCGCGCGTGCCATTGGGGCGGTTCCCACCGTTATCACCTTCGAACCGCATCCGCGGGCCGTGCTACATCCCGAATCCGCGCCGCCACTACTGCAGACCTTCGATCAAAAAATCGAGGCGTTGGGCGTCCTCGGAATCGAGCAGACAATCATCATTCATTTCGATAAAACCTTTTCGCAGATTCGCGCGGAAGACTTTCTGCGCGACGTGGTCGTCAATCGTTTGCACGCGAAAGAGGTTTACCTTGGCCGCGGATTTTTCTTTGGCCACAAGCGCGAAGGCAACATCGAGTTGCTGCGGAAGGTTAGCTCGTCGTTGGGATTCTTCGCCGATGAAGTCCCGGAAGTGCGTCTGCGTGGCAAACGGATCGGCTCAACTCGTATTCGCGAGCTGCTGTTGAACGGGCGGGTGAATCTCGCGCGCCGCCTGCTGGGCCGGCCTTACGGAGTCGAGGGTCCGGTGGTGCGCGGCGCCGAGCGCGGCGTCCAATTGGGATTTCCGACTGCCAACATTCAACCGCGCAACCGCGTCATTCCGCTGGGCGGCGTTTATGTAACCGCAACACTGATCGAAGGAGTGTGGCGGCGCAGCGTGACAAACATCGGTACGCGGCCAACGTTCGATGACGGTCGCGGCAGCTCTGTCGAAACCCATGTGATCGACTGGTCAGGCGATTTGTATGGCGACGTCGTGCGCGTGCGGTTTCTGCACCGTTTGCGAGACGAGAAAAAGTTCGCATCGATCGATGAATTGCGATCGCAAATCTCAGGTGATGCAGATCGCGCGCGTAAATTTTTCGCACGGGCCGCAGTTAAGAGACACCTGTCAATTACGTAGCGCGGCCTCGCGCCAGGGATCCTCCTTCATCTCATTCACCAAAACTCAATCCAAAGCTGGTATCCTCTAGCACCCGTGACTGCCAATCACGCAACTGAGCCGATTCGCTGGCGATGGGGATTTGCCGTCGCCGCGGCGATGATGCTCATTGCAGTGTTTCCTCAGCTTCACTTCGTCATGTATCGCGGACGAGGGTGGCAAGGAGCCAACGCGGTCAGCCATCCGGATGAAGTGGCCTACTCCGCTTACACCGCGTCGCTGATTCGGGGCAATCCGCGTCGCTACGATCCGTACACGGGCCGTGGAGCGGAAGGCGGCGCACCGGAATCACTTTTCTCAATTCAAGTTGTGCCCGCCTACGCCATCGCGTTGCCGGGGCGCTGGCTTCATCTCTCGGCGTCAGCCCTCTTCATAATATTTCCGCTGCTCTGTGCAGTCGCATCTTCGCTTGCGATCTTCTGGTTTCTGAGTTTGCTAACGCGTGATGCTCGACTGTCGGCGGCCGGAGTATTGTTCATTCTCTGTGTGGGAACATTGATCGCGAGGCAAGGGATTGTTCGTTATGTTCCGAATCTGAATTATCTAGGTCCGATTTGGTTCCCTGAACATATTCTGCCGCCTTCGACCTATCATTTGCCTTTTCTTCGTCTCTATCAGCCGGCGGTGGCGTTTCCCCTTTTCTTTGTGCTGTGCGTTTTCGTCTGGCGCGCGCTCAACGCAGCGAGCCGCGTGCGCGGCGCCGTTTATGCGGCAGGGGCGGCGGTGGTTTTCGCCACGCTCATCTTTTCTTATTTTTATTTGTGGACCGCGGCGGCGGCATGGCTCGTCTGCATCGCTTTACTCTGGGCGATCTTTCGACGAGTGGAATTCAAACGGGTGACCGGCACTTTCGCAATTATCTTCGGCGCAGCGCTGCCCGCCATGATTGGCTATTTCGTTTTATTGTCGCATCGAGCCGCAACTGTGGACAGCGCCCAGGCGTTGGTGCTCACGCATCGTCCCGATCTATTTCGGCTTTCGGAGATCGCCGCGTTCGCGGCGCTCCTGATGCTGGTCGTTGGTTCAGCTCGAAGATTTTTTGAGTGGCGTGCGCCCATCGTCTTGTTTGCAGCTTCGTTGGCCTTGACGGTATTCGCGATTTTCAATCAGCAGGTGCTCACTGGCCGATCGTTACAACCGATTCATTACGAGTGGTTCATCGGTAATTACTGCGCCTTGCTGGCGATCGTTTTGGCGGCGACGCTGTGTTGGCGCAATCAAACGTCGCGCGTGCTTACAAATCGGCGGCTGGCAATAATCGCCGTGGTCGCGTTGGCCTGGGGTTTTGGTGAAGTCTGGTTGGCTGCGAGTGTCGGCTGGTATCGAAATCGCGCTAACGATGAATTTCGCCCGGTCGCGTCCCGTTTATCTGCTTCGATTGCGGATAGACCAACAAACGCCGCGACTGCTTTGATTGCAGACTTGCCGCTCGCCGATCGTTTTCCCACCGATGCGCCGCAGACGGTTTTGTGGGCGCCGCGAATGCTCGTCTTTCCCGGCGTCAGCGAAACGGAAGACCGCCAGCGTTTCTTCCAGCAGCTCTATTATCTGGGCTACGACGAGCGCAAGATTTGGGCCGCACTGGACCAGAAGGATTGGAATTTTTATGCGGGATTATTTCCCTATTACCGTCTGAGTCGCGTCGTTAGCGGCAGCTCGAGTCCGATTTCGCCGGATGAAATGCGAGCGCAAATCCACGAGTATCTGAATTATGCGGCTTCGTTCGATCGGCAACGCGCAGGTTCGCCAACACTGTCGTATGTCATCGTGCATGCTAAAGACCAGTTCGACTTTCAAAATCTCGATCGTTGGTATCAACGCGACCAGGGCGAAGCGATAGGAGATTTCATCCTGTACCGAGTGAAGTTGCGTTGATGGGAATGCGGGCGCCCTCGCCCGCATTCTTCCATTTCACGCTTGCTGTCTGAATCTTGCACTACTGAATGGCCAGTCCGCAGCTCTACGACACAAGCCCGCTTTCACTGGATTATTTTCGATATAAACAAGCGTCTTAACGAAGTGCTGGTGGCTGCGAATATAACGGTCAAAGTAATCCGGCATCCAAAACCGGCCGTTCCGAGAGAGCGCTTCATTACACCTGTGTGCGGTCAGCGATTTAAACGATTGCATGATCGCCTTCAATGTTGTTGCCTCGAATCTGGTCGCTAATATATGGATGTGGTTCGGCATAACTACCCATGCCGATAATCTCCACGACACGCCGTCGTAGCTCAACAAATCATCCTGGACCAACTGAGCAATGTGTGGGTGCTTGAGATACGCCTTGCCGCATCCCTGATCCAGATATCGCTCTAAGCGTCTGTGCAAGGCGATCTGATCATAACCGGAGTTAGGTCCGGTCAATTCACGAATCCATCTTTCAATCATCGTCTTAGGAACAGAATCAAAGAGCCGGCAAGTAATGAATTGGGGAACCGCACAACCGTCGAAATGCGGCAAGTATCCCCGGCTATGCCAGCCGGCTGCTTTGAGATCGGGATGGCGTGGGAGGTTTTCGTAAAGCATATGAGTTTGTTTGTGTGAGAATGCGGGCGAGGGCGCCCGCGTTCCCAGAATTGGGCGCCCTTATCTGGGAACGCGGGCCCACTCGCCCGCGTTCTCAATGTTTCACGACTCCTACTTCTCGCCGTTGCCTGAGGGCGGCAGTTTCATCTGTTCGCGAAACAGGTTCAGCAACAACAACGTTCCGATGTCGCCGCCTTCACCAGCGCCGCCGCCACCGGAGGCCAGCACGTCGGGTGTGATCCGCACGCCTTTCTCGCCGATGACTTTCAAGGTTTCGACGACTGCCACGCCCTGCGCGCCCAGCGCGTTGACTTGTTCGCGATAAGCCACGCCTTGCGCCTCGCCCATCAGACGAACTTTCTCAGCTTCAGCCTTGCCGGTCAGTGAAATGTAAGAAGCTTCGCCTTCGGCTTCGGCCTTCCGTTGTTCGGCGCGCTTGCTGGCGATATCTACACCGACCGTTGCGGCCATCAAGTCGCGTTGATTGTCGGCTTGTGACTTGGTCTTCTCGAGTTGAATGCGTTTCTCTTCGGCCTCGCGTTGCGCATTGAACATGTTCTGCCGCTGCTCGGCGAGAATCTTCTCGGTCTGCGTCTTCATCAACTCTTCGGGCAGATGGATGTGACAAATGAGCACGTTCACCACGTCCACGTGATACTTCAGAAGGTGCGCGCGCACGCGCGCTTCGGCGCGTTCCTGCTCTTCATGACGATTCTGCAGATATGCCATCGCCGAAGATTCTGATGCCTGGTTACGAAAGATCGAATCGATCAGCGGATGCATCACGTTTTGAATCAAACGATCGATGCCGCCGATCTTCGCCACCATGAACGGCGCGTCTTCCGGCTTGACGCGAAACACCACGCGCACTTCCAACTGCATCGTGAATCCATCTTTCGAGATCACTTCGAAGGGATTGAAAGTGTTGACGACTTCGCCGGAGGTCCATTCGACCGTCTGGTTCGTCGTCGGAATCACGATAGGCGTAATCGCCAAAGTGTTCACGTAATATCGCCCTGGTCCAACGACGGTCTCTTGAATTCCGCGATAGCCTTCGGGGACGACGTAAGCCTCGTGGGCGCCTTCATCCAGCCTGCGATCTGCAGGATCGCCGGTCAACAAATCTTCCTTGATTTCTTCGGCGGTGCGGCCGTCGTCGATCTTGTCGAGGCGGGCCGCAGACTGTTCAACTTGGGCTTGTTCTTCACGCTCCATCCGCGCGCGAACTTTCGCGGCCATCTGCCGGCGCACTTCATCGGAGGGGTCTTTGCCGGTGTTGGAAACGATCACGGCAACTTCGCCCGGTTTAACTTCCTTCGCCGTTTCGGGAATGACTTTGAAGAGCAGCGGATTGATGTAGTACGTGCCCGGCAGGAGAATGTCTTTCTGCGGGCCACGCTGACCGCCGCTATTAATGAAATCGTGCCCGTCCTGAAAATTGTCGTGGCCTTCGACCGGTTCCGCGACGTAGTCGCGCGGATTGAGTTGTGAGCCGTCAAGGGCTTCAACTAATCCGATCTGATTTTCATTGATGACGGTCGCGTCGAACAGCCTGACATAAAACAATCCCGGCTTTGTCTGTTCGCCACCTTCGATCGGCAGTGACTGCGTGTGGATGCGATAAGTGCCGGGCGTGAGAATATCGACCTGCGGACCTTTCTGCCCGCCCGAGGCGATGTACTGCTCCGCGTCCTGAAAGTTGCGGTGACCGTCGATGGCCTTACCGAGCAGTCTGCCCGGATCTAACGGGCCACCATCAGTTGCCGTGACAACGCCGACTTTGCCTTGCGGGATCACGGTCGCTTTCGCAATTGAAACGCGAAACAGGTATGGATGAATCGGCCAAAGACCTGGCGGCAAGGTGCGCAATTGAATGCCTTTGACGCCGCCCTGTTTCAGAAACGCGATTGGGTCCTGAAAATTGTTGTGCGCGTTCTGCGCGCGATCGGGCGCGAAGATCCTGCCGGCCGGCATCGGATCGCCGTCAATCGCTTCGATGCAGCCGAGTTCGTCTGAACCAACTTCGATTAGCGGCACCTTGCGCACCACTTTTTCGAACGGCCACTTGATCAGATGCAAGCCCGGCTTCAGTACATCAGCTTGAATGCCGACTTCGCCTTCAGTTGCGACCACCCGGCCCGGCGGCATCCGCCGTCCCATGTAGCGCCGTTCTTTGATCGCGATTTCGCGCGCGCCGACGTTGACAAAGATGCGCCGCAGAATGATCAGCAGCGCGATTAGCAAGACGAAGCCGACAATCAGTGCCGGCAAAATTGAAACTGCATTTATGTTATTCATAGGGAACCTCTAGTTACTGTCAGAAGCCCGACCATTAGGCAGGGCCTCGTTGGGATAATTGCCCTTGCTTACGCGCGGGCTTCTAAGACTGGCCGCTTCCAATTCGCGGCGGGCCTTGTCGAGGGTGCGCTTCAGGACAAAACCTGCGCCTGAGCTTCGGGTGCGTGCAGAGAGTATCCAAAACTCGCCGTCAAATAAAGCGCGCAAGTCGCTTGTCGAATCTGCGCCCAGTCGGCCATCACGCCAAAGCTGGAGCGCTTGTTCGACCGTTGTGCGATAAAGATCAGCATCGTCGCTCAAGGCTGCGAAGTGCAGCGCTTTCACGGTGCTGTTTCGATCTGGATTTCCTTGCCATGAGGCGATAGCCGCTTTGGCGAGTGCGCAGTTCACCGGCAACTCGTTTTGCGCGACATAGGACATCAGAGAAAGCAATGCTGCCTCGGAATTGGTTTGATTGACGAACTGGTCCAGCACGCGTTCATAGAGACCAGTGTCTCCACTTTGGTTGGCTTCGTTAAGGGCGGACTTGTCTCCATTGGCCGCGCGCTCAATCAACAATGATGTTTCATGTGCGCGGCGCTCGACCTCTTCCTGAGTTTTTGCTTCTGGCGTTGGCGCTTGGTCGCCGAACAGTCCGTGAAAATCGGGACTTGGCGGCAGGATGCGTTCGGCATCATCACGCGCAGACTTCTGCCAATAATAAAGTCCGATTCCGGAAATAAAGAGAATTACGAGCAGGGAAATAAAAGCGGTAATGAAAAGGCTGACCATTCGGTCGTGAACAGCTTGGCGTTCGAATGAATTATACGCCTAAGCGGATCGAAAGGTTCAAGGAGCCTGGGAGCTGAATTGCCGCTAGCTTTAGCTAGTGGGAAACAATCAAAAAAGATCTGGCTTTAGCCAATTAGCTGAGTCTTTCGGCTAAAGCCGATGATAAATCAAGGCATCCTTGCCACTAGCTAAAGC